>DATFOL010000371.1:0-13100 GCA_035265545.1 Gemmatimonadaceae bacterium
GAAGTCCGGCACCGTCGGTCCGAAGATCGCCACGGTCGGCGTCCCCATCGCTGAGGCAAGATGCAACGGCGACGAGTCGTTCGTCACGATCACCGCGCACCGGCCGATCAGATCCGCCGAGCCGAGCATCGGCAGGGCCCCCGTGGCGTCGATCGCGTTCGGCGCCGCCGACAGTATCTCTCCCGCGAGCGCGCGGTCGTCCGGTCCGCCCACCACGACGATCCGCGCCTCGCCGGAGAGTGCACGCGCGAGCTCGACGTAGTACGGCCAGCGCTTCGTCGCCCACACGCTGCCCGGCGCGAGCGCGATGAGCCGTTCACCCTGGGCGACGCCGGCGCGCGAGAGCAGCGCGTCCACCTGCTCGCGTTCGGCGCTTCCCGGCGCGAGCGACGGGCGCGTCTCCTCCGGAGTCGGCTCGCGTCCATTCGGCCGCGACAGCATCACCAGCCGAGCCGCGTGATGCAGGTCGTCGCGATATGGGATCGCGACCGTGTACAGCCAGCTTCCCGCCGACGTCGAGAACCCGATCCGCGACGGGATGCGCGCGAGGAACGCGAGCGCCGCGCTGCGCAGCGATCCCTGCGCCAGATACGCCGCGTCGTAGGCGGCCGCTCGCAGACGCGCCGCGATCGTCGTGAGCCCGAACAGGCCGGCATGCGCCTTTCGCTTGTCGTACACGATGACACTGCGCACCGCGGGATGCCCCGTCAGCACCGAGGCAGCCCCGGGCGTCGTCACGACGTCCACCGGTCCACGATGCGCGAGCTGCATCAGCAGCGGCGTCGTGAGAATCGTGTCCCCGAGGAACGAAGTCTGGATCACGACGGACGAGGACACGTCGCCCTCGCCTAGTCCACCTGCAGGACCGCGAGAAACGCCTCCTGCGGGATCTCGACCGCGCCGACCTGTTTCATGCGCTTCTTCCCCTCCTTCTGCTTCTCGAGGAGCTTGCGCTTGCGGGTGATGTCGCCGCCGTAGCACTTCGCCAGCACGTCCTTGCGCACTGCCTTCACCGTCGTGCGCGCGATCACCTTCGTGCCGATCGCCGCCTGGATCGCCACCTCGAAGAGCTGGCGCGGAATCAGATCCTTCAGCTTGTCGGCGATCTTGCGGCCCCAGTCGTACGCCTTGTCGCGGTGACAGATCACGCTGAACGCGTCGATCGGATCGCCGTTGATCAGCATGTCCAGCCGCACCAGATCGCTCGCGCGGTACTCGAGCATCTCGTAGTCGAGGGACGCGTAGCCGCGGCTGATCGACTTCAGCTTGTCGAAGAAGTCGAGGATGATCTCGGCCAGTGGGAACTCCCAGTCGAACTCGACGCGCTGCTGGTCGAGGTACGTCATGTTCTTGTACACGCCGCGTCGCTCGGTCCCGAGCGTCATGATCGGTCCGATGTACTCCGACGGTGCCATGATGCGCGCCTTCACGTACGGCTCCTCGATCCGCTCGATCACCGCGGCGCTCGGCATCAGCGCCGGGTTCTCGATCAGCTCCATCGTGCCGTCGGTCTTGTAGACTTTGTATTCGACGCTGGGTACGGTCTGCACGAGATCGAGATCGAACTCGCGCGTCAGCCGCTCCTGCACGATCTCCATGTGGAGCAGGCCGAGGAATCCGCAGCGGAAGCCGAAGCCGAGCGCCGTTGAAGTCTCCGGCTCGTAGTTGAGCGACGCGTCGTTCAGCTTGAGCTTCTCCAGCGCATCGCGCAGGGTCTCGTACTGCTGGGTGTCCGTCGGATACATCCCCGCGAACACGAAGCTCCGTACCTCCTGATAGCCGGGCAAGGGCTCCGTCGCGCGGTTCTCCGCGTCGAAGATCGTGTCGCCGGCGCGCGTCTCGCTCACCGAGCGTACGCTCGCCACGACGTACCCGACCTCGCCCGGCCCGAGCGAGTCCGTCTCGACCTGGCGAAGCTGGTTGTAGCCGACTTCGCCCACCTCGTAGACCGACTGCGACGCCCCGAACGTGATCTTCGTTCCCTTGCGGAGCACGCCGTCCACCACGCGCACGCTCGGGATCGCGCCGCGGTACTTGTCGTAGTACGAGTCGTAGATCAGGGCGCGGAGCGGCGCATTCGGATCGCCGGTCGGCGCAGGCACCTGGGCCACTACCTTCTCGAGCAGGTCGGTGATCCCGATTCCCGCCTTGGCGCTCACGAGCAGGATGCCTTCCGGGTCGACCCCGAGCAGATCGCTCACTTCCTGACGCCGACGCTCCGGCTCGGCTCCCGGCAGATCGATCTTGTTGAGGATCGGGATGATCTCGAGGCCGGCGTCCATCGCCAGGAACAGGTTGCTCAGCGTCTGCGCCTGGATCCCCTGAGACGCGTCCACGACCAGGATCGCCCCCTCGCACGCCGCCAGCGAGCGCGACACTTCGTAGGTGAAGTCGACGTGCCCGGGCGTGTCGATCAGGTTGAGCTCGTATTCCTGGCCGTCGCGTGCCCGATAAGTCATTCGGACCGCGTTGAGCTTGATCGTGATCCCGCGCTCGCGCTCCAGGTCCAGGGTGTCCAGCACCTGGGCTTTCATCTCCCGCTTCTGAAGCATCCCCGTCTCTTCGATCAGACGGTCGGCCAGCGTGGACTTCCCGTGGTCGATGTGTGCGACGATGCAGAAGTTACGGATGTGGTCGAGATTCACGGCGAGGAGGGAGGGGGCGGGAACTGCGTGCAGCCTCGAAATATAGCAGCGGTCCCAAGCTTCCCGGATTCGGAGCACCCGGCGAGCCTCTCTCCTGCCCCGCGTGACTTGTCAACGGCGGGAAGGCGGATTTGAGCGGATGACCCGGGTGCAGCGGATTGCCTCCGCTGCTGGCGCATCGATCGCTGCGCCGCAGCCAAGAAAGAAACCTTTGGGGTCGTGGATCGAGAGGCGGGTTGCACCAAGACACAGAGCTCGACCTGGAGAGGAGCCAATCCGGCCCTTTTGCCGTTCAGATCCGCTCAATCCGCGTTCCGTCGTTCCGTCAGCCACTCGAGCTCTCTGGGCCACTGACCCCGCTCACTGCCATCGGCCCCACCCCGCGTCTACCTTCCCCCCTGAGCATGGAGTCAACGCGCGCACCTCGCGCCGATCTCTTCGACCCCGCCGCGCTCTCGGCGCTCGGGCATCTCGAGATCGTCGCCCGCTGGATCGTCGATGGATTTCTCAGCGGACTGCACCGGTCGCCCCGGAAGGGGTTTTCGGTGGAGTTCGCTGATTTCCGTCCCTATCAGCCTGGCGACGATCTGCGCTACGTCGACTGGAAGATCGCCGCTCGGGCCGACCGCTGGGTCGTGAAGCAGTACGAGGAAGAGACCAATCTTCGCGCCACCCTCATCCTCGACGTCAGCCGTTCCATGGACTGGCGCGGCGCGCCGGCAGAGGAGCGTCTCACCAAGCGGGCCTACGCCGAACAGCTGGTGGCGGCGCTCGGACTGCTCCTCCTCCGACAGCGCGATGCTGTCGGTCTCATCCGCTTCGACGACGCGGTTCGCACCAGTATCCCGCCGCGCGCCCGTACCGGACAGTGGCGCCGCCTGGTCGCTGCGCTGGCCGAGCCGGGGAATGGTCGCGACAGCGATCTGGCCGCCGCGCTCGGCCAGGCGGCGCGGCTCGTCACGCGACGCGGCATGGTCATCCTCGTGAGCGATCTGCTCGTCGACGTCGACGCGGCACTCCCCGCATTGCGAGGCCTCCGTGCGGCGGGGCACGACGTCACCGTGCTGCACCTGATGGATCCGGCCGAGCGCGACTTTACCCTCGACGGCGAGGCGCGCTACACCGATCCGGAATCCGAGCTGGATGTACCGGCCGCCGCCGCCGACGTGCGTGCTGCCTATCGCACGACGGTCGATCACGTCATCGCCGAGTGGAAGGACCGCCTGGGCGCTCTCGGCGCGGGCTATGAGCTGGTCCTGACCGATCAACCGTTCGCCATCCCGCTTCGTCTGGCGTTCGGCGCTCGCGAGCGCCGCGCATGAGCTTTCTCGCTCCGCTCTACCTTCTGCTCGCCGGAGCGATCGGCGTTCCGCTGCTGCTCCACCTGATGCGGCGGAACATCGCGACGCGCGTCGATTTCCCCGCCGCACGGTATCTCCTTCGTGCCGAGGCGGAGCACAGTCGCTCGCTGCGGCTGCGCAATCTGCTGCTCATGCTGCTGCGCGTGCTGCTGGTGCTCGCCCTCGCGCTCGCCGCCGCCCGTCCATTCCTGCCCGGGCTCGGGGTCGGTCACGGCCCGACCGCGGTGGCCGTCGTGCTCGACAACTCGATCTCCACCACCGCGGTCGTCGGCGGCCGCGCGGTCTTCGATCGTCTGCGCGATGCCACGCGGCAGGTGCTCGCCGCGAGCACCGCGGAGGACCGCCTCTGGCTCGTCACCTCCGACGGCCGCGTGCGTGGCGGCTCCCGCGACGCATTGCTCGCCGAGCTCGCGCGCATCGCGCCGTCGGAAGGCGCTGGTGATTTGTCGCTCGCCCTTCGACGCGCCGCATCCACGGTGCAGGGGAGCACTCTCCCCACTCGCAGCATTGCTGTAGCCACTGACGGCCAGCGAACGTCGTGGGCAGGCGCGTCGCGAATCACGCTGCCGCTCGCGCTTCTCGTTCCGTCCGGAGATCCGCCGCCGAATCGTGCCGTGGTGTCGGCCGTACCCGAGCCGTCGCGCTGGACGCCGCGTGGATCGCTCGTGGCGCGCGTGGAGACCCGCGATTCGGTGGGTTATCGGATCGTCCTCGGCGACCGCACGCTCTCGCGTGGCGCCACCGGGCGCGGCGAGCCGATCGCCTTGCGTGCCGCACCGCCGGAGCGAGGATGGCAGGCCGGCCGGGTCGAGCTCGAGCCCGATGACTTCCCGGCGGACGATGCCCGGCACTTCGCGCTCTGGATCGGCCCCCCGCCATTCGCCACCGTCGACGCCTCGGCGGGCACCTTCGCCGCGACGGCCGTGAGCGCCCTCGTCGCGGACGGCCGAGCGGCCACTGGATCAGGGGTACGCATCGCCTCGGCGGACGCGGTCAGGTCGCTTCCGGCGCTCATCGTCCCTCCGACCGATCAGGTTCGACTGGGAGCCGCCAACCGTGAGCTGGAGCGGCTCGGTGTGCCATGGCGGTTCGGCGCCCTCGAGCGCGGGTCGCTCGTCGCGCGAGGTGGACGGCTCGAGAACGTGGCGGTGACCGAGCGATATAGGCTGGTTGGCTCCGGCGGCGCACCGTCGGACACCCTCGCCACCGCCGGCGCCGAGCCATGGGTCGTGGGAGGTCCCGGATACGTGCTGCTCGGCTCGCGCCTCGATCCCGCGGCCACCCAGCTTCCCGTCCGGGCGCCGTTCGTTCCCTGGCTTGCCGACATGCTCTCGCTGCGGCTTGGTGCTCCAGCCGGCGATCTGGGCAGGCCGGTCGATGCGCTGCCCGGCCGGCCCATCCGTCTGCCCGCTGGTGCCGAGACGCTGGAGAGCGTCAGCGGATCGCGCCGATCGATCACGGCCGATCTGATGGATGCGCCGGACGAGCGCGGCGTCTGGTTCGTGCTCCGCGGGGGCCGGCGCGTCGGTGCTGTCGTCGTGAATGCGCCCCCGGAAGAGTCGACGCTCGAGCGCTGGAGCGCCACGGAGCTTGGTGCGCGCCTGGGTGGCCCCCGCGCGCGCACTGCCGCCACGGGCATCGGCTGGGTGGGAGATACCTACGCGGCCGGCTCCACTCGGCCCGCTGGAACGCCGCTCCTCGTGCTCGCGCTTCTCCTGCTCGCCGCCGAGGCCGTGGCGGTCCGAACCTCAAGACCGATCGCCGCCTAAGTGTCGCTTCCAAGTCTGCTCGACGCGATCGAGCGCCTCCCGGCGTTCGCTCGAGTGCTCAACACCCTGCCGTCGCCGCGCGCCGAGCTGCGCGCGGCTGGTCTTCAGGGATCCTCCGACGCGACCCTCGTCGCCGCGCTCGCACGCCGGCTCACCACACGCTTCCTCGTCGTCGTCGCGGACGGCGTGCCTCAGGCGGAGCGTCTCCTCGCCGATCTGCACACGCTCATCGACGAGACGCCGGTCGCGCTCTATCCTCCACGTGAAGGGTTCGGCGAGGTGGAGCCGCACGTCGAAGTCGCCGGCGAGCGTGTGGAGACGCTCGAGCGGCTGAGCCGCGGCGAGATCCGCGTGCTGCTCACGACGCCGCGCGCGCTGCTCGAGCGCACCCGCCTGCCCGGCGCGCTCGCCGACCTGCGCATCGAGCTTCGCAAGGGCGACGTCCGCCGCCCGCGCGAGCTCGCCGAGCATCTCGAGCGGATCGGCTTCGAGCGGGTGCCGATGGTGGAAGACGTCGCCCAGTTCAGTCTCCGTGGCGGCATCTTCGACGTGTACTCGTTCGGGATGACCGATCCGGTGCGCATGGAGTTCTGGGGCGACGAGGTCGTCGACCTGCGGCATTTCGAGTTGACGTCGCAGCGCTCGACGCGCGCCGTCGACCTCGCGATCGTGCTGCCCGTCGACGGACAGGTGCGCGAGGAAGTGGCCGCGGGCGAGCGACTCTCTGTCTCCGCGCTTTTCCCGCCGGACACCCTGCTGGTCTACCCGACCGGAACGCATCTGCTGCCGGAGCTGCAACGCACCTGGGACGAGGCGGCGCATCACATCGACCTCGCGCGCCGTCGCGGCGAGGACGCCGACGCGCGCGAGGAGCTCTTCGAGTCGCCCGACGCCGCGAGCGCGACGCTGTCGGCGTTTGGTGCGCTGCGCCTCGTCGATCCGACCGCCGAGCCACCGGACGTCGTCTTTCCCTTTCGCACGCCCGAGACGGTCGACCGCGACATCAAGCGACTGCGCCGAATCGTGCGCGACGAGATTCCCACCATCGTCCTGTGCGACAACGAGGGGCAGGCGGAGCGCCTCGACGAGTTGCTCAACGAGGACGCGCGCGAGCCGTCGGGTGCCGCGCTGGTCGTCGGGGCGCTGGGCGGCGGGTTCATTCTCCCGCCATCGGATCACGAGCGCGGGCTCCGCGTCCTTACCGATCACGAGATCTTCCGCCGCGAGCGCCGGATCCGCCGCGCGCGGCGCTACGTCAGCGGCGGCGCGGATTCGCTCGCGCTCAAGCCGGGTGACTACGTCGTCCATCTCGAGCACGGCGTCGGCATCTATCGCGGCATCGAGACGATCTTCGTCGGCCAGAGCACGATCGAGGTCGCCGTCGTCGAGTACGAGGGCGGTGACCGGCTGAACGTGCCGCTGTATCGCATCGATCAGCTCGAGCGATACCGCTCGTCCGACGACGTCTCGGACGACGTCCCTCCGCCGCGACTGCACAAGCTCGGTGGAAAGCGCTGGGCGCAGCAGCGCGACCGCACGCGCGCGGCCATCCAGGAGATGACCCTCGAGCTCCTGGACCTCTACGCGCGGCGCAAGGTCGCCTCTCGCCCGCCGCACGTGCCGGACACGCCGTGGCAGAAGCAGCTCGAGAGCAGCTTCCTCTTCGAGGACACCCCCGACCAGCGCAAGGCGACGGCGGAGGTGAAGGGGGACATGGAGAGCACACGCCCGATGGATCGCCTGCTCGTCGGCGACGTCGGCTACGGCAAGACGGAGATCGCGGTGCGTGCCGCGTTCAAGGCGGTGCAGAGCGGCCGGCAGGTCGCGGTCCTCGTGCCGACGACGATCCTCGCGGACCAGCACGCGCGCACCTTCGAGGAGCGTCTCGCCGACTTTCCGATCCGCGTCGCCGTGATGAGCCGATTCCAGTCGCCCAAGGAGCAGGCGCAGACGATCGCCGAGCTGACGGCGCGCAGGATCGATATCGTCATCGGCACGCACCGGCTGCTCAGCCCCGACGTCGCCTTCGGCGACCTGGGACTCATCATCATCGACGAGGAGCATCGCTTCGGAGTGAAGCACAAGGAGCGCCTGAAGCAGCTCAAGCTCGAGACGGACGTGCTCACGCTCACCGCGACGCCGATTCCGCGCACGCTGCATCTCTCGCTGGCCGGCCTGCGCGACATGACGCTGATGCAGACGCCGCCTCGCGATCGCTCGCCCGTGCTGACCTTCGTCGAGCCGGGAGACGACGATGGACTGATCGACGAGGGGATCTCGCGCGAGCTCGATCGCGGTGGCCAGGTGTTCTTCGTCCACAATCGCATCGAGACGATCATCGCGCACGCCGATCGAGTGCGCCGCGTCGTTCCGCGCGCGCGCGTCGCCGTCGCGCATGGGCAGATGAAGGAGCGCGAGCTCGAGGACATCATGCACCGCTTCGTCGGCGGGGAGATCGACGTCCTCGTGTCGACGCTGATCGTCGAGAGCGGCCTCGACGTCCCGAATGCGAACACGATGTTCGTGAACCGCGCCGACAACCTCGGCCTCGCGCAGCTCTACCAGTTGCGCGGCCGCGTCGGCCGATCGCACCGCCGGGCGTACTGCTACCTGCTCGTCCCCGACTCCGTCGATCCCGACGCCGAGCGCCGGCTCCAGGTGCTCGAGCACCACACGGAGCTCGGGGCGGGCTACAAGATCGCGCTCAAGGACATGGAGATGCGCGGTGCCGGCAACCTGCTCGGCGCCGAGCAGTCGGGCTACGTGCACGCCGTCGGCTTCGACCTCTATCTCCGCATGCTCGACGAGACGGTGCAGCGCCTGATGCGCGGCGAGAGCGCACCCAAGCCTCAGCCCGCCGATGTCTCGATGGACATCCCGGCGTACCTCCCGGACGACTTCATCGAGTCCCAAGAGGCCAAGCTGGACGTCTACAAGCGGCTCGCGCGCTACGACTCCCCGCACGAGATCGAAGCGTTGCGCGACGAGCTGCGGGACCGCTTCGGCGCGCTGCCGGCGCAGGCGGAGGCGATGCTCGCCATGGCACTCCTGCGGGTGGTCGGGGGTACGCTGGGGATCGAGGGGATCCTGGTGCGTGGCGAGGAAGCCCGTATTACCTTTAGGGATTCCGCGATCCCGCGCATGAAGGGGCTCTCCGCGGCATTCCACGAAGTGCAATTCCAGGCGGAGGTGCGTCGTGCGCACCCACTGTCCCTCAAGCTCACGCGATTGGGGGGCGCGCCGCTGCTCGACGGGCTGGTGCGCGCCCTGCGCGCCGTCGTCTGACGCCCGCCTCATCTTACGGATCTAGTCTCTCATGAAACGTCTCTCGCTCGGCATCCTCGCTCTCGGCGCCACGACCCTTGTCGCGTGCGACGGACTGAAGGAAGCGCTCACCGCCCACGTCGACGTCGTGGCTCGCGCTGGTACCCAGGAGCTGTCGGTCACCCGGCTCGGCGACATGCTGGGCAACGCCAAGATCCAGGTGCCCGTCAATCGCGATGTGGCCTCGCTGGTCGCGCGCGATCTCTGGGTGCCGTATCAGCTCCTCGCGTCCGCCGCGGCCCGGGGCGACTCCCTCGCCGATCCCAAGGCGATCGACGAAGCGGCCGGCGGGATGATCGATCGCGCAAAGCTCGAGAAGTTCATGCAGCAGGTCTCGGCGAAGATGCCCAGCGACACGGGCTCGCAGGCGAGCTACGAGAAGGGCGCGAACGATCTTTTCGCGGCGCGGCACATCCTGTTCAAGTTCCCCGAGGGCGCGTCGACGGCAGCCAAGGATTCCGTGCGCCGTCGGGCGGAGTCGGTGCGGACGCAGATCACGCCGACGAACTTCGCCGATCTCGCGCGGCGGTACAGCGACGATGGTTCCAAGCAGCAGGGCGGCGAGCTCGGAGTGTTCCCGCGCGGCATGATGGTCAAGCCGTTCGGCGACGCGGTCGCCGCCCTCAAGCCCGGCGAGATCTCGAACGTCGTCGAGTCGGAGTTCGGCTACCACATCATCCAGCGGAGCACCTGGGATCAGATCAAGGGCCAGTACGCGCAGCAGGCCGGCGACCGCACCCGTCAGCGCGCCGAGAGCCTCTACATCACCGAGGCCCAGGCAGCGGCCAAGGTCCAGGTGAAGGACAACGCCGTCGCCGTCACCAAGGCGCTCGCGAAGGATCCGATCGCGCACCGGAACGACAAGGACGTGATCGCGACGTGGAGCGGCGGGGACTTCACCGCCGGGAAGCTCGCGTCCGTGCTCATGTCCGACCCGCGCGCCGCGCAGCTCTCTCAGCAGATCCAGCAGGTCCCTGACTCCATCGTGCGCCAGTACGTGCAGCAGATGGCGCAGCGCGAGCTGCTGGTGAAGCGCGCGGATAGTGCCAAGATGGGCCCGACGCCGGAGGAGTACGCGAACCTGCATCGCGATTTCGTCCAGGCCGTCGCGATGACCTGGCAGGCCCTCCGCATCGATCCGAAGTCGCTTGCCGATTCGGCGAAGACGCCGGCCGAGCGTGAACGCCTCGCCGCCGCCCGCATCGAAGCGTTCCTCGACCGGGTGATGGCGGGCGAGACCCAGCCGGTCCCGGTGCCAGGGCCGCTGCAGATCGTGCTCATGAACAAGTACGAGTCCAAGGTGAATCAGGCCGGTATCGATCGCGCCGTCGAGCGGGCGCAGAAGGTCCGTACGGTGGCCGATTCCACACGTGCCGCCAACCAGCCGAAGTCGGCGGTTCCGCTTCCGGGTGGTGCCACTCCAGGTGCCACTCCAGGTGCCGCGGCTCCAGGTGCTTCGGCTCCGGGCGCCGGGGCTCCATCGGGTCAGGCTCACGATCCGTCGCACGCTCCCGCGCCGGCACAGCAGCCGCCGACCCGGCAGGCACCCGCGCAACCGGCACCGGCCAGACCGTAAACCCGCGCGGCACGGCGCACGCCGTCCGCTCACGAGCGGCCCGGACCTCTATGGCCGGGCCGCGGGTACTTCGAGGATATGCGACTTCGACTCTCTGATCCCGCCGTGTTGCTCGCTCTGGCGCCCGCCGTGCTGGCGGCGCAGCAGCCGACCGCCGCGCAGCCGGGTACCCAGCCTCCCGCCGTAGCGCAGACGGCACTTCCCGCGACGGGGACCATTCCGCTCGACCGGGTCGTGGCCGTCGTCGACAACGTGATCATCACGCAGTCGAATCTCCGCGAGCGGCTCGTCGCGAAGACGCAGAGCGGCATGCCGGTGCCTTCGGATACCGCGGCGCTCCGCGCCGCCTCGATCTCCGCGCTCAACGAGCTGGTCGACGAGGAGCTGTTGCTCGAGAAGGCGAAGGAGCTCAAGACCGAGGTCCCCGATGCCGACGTGAACAGCACCGTGGACAAGCAGTTCAAGGCGGTCCGCAGCCGCTTCGGCAGCGAGGCCGAGTTCAAGTCGGAGCTCGCGAAAGCCGGCTATGGCACGCCCGACGAGTATCGGCGCTTCATCGCCGACGGCATCCGCCGGAACGAGCTGCTCTCCCGCACCACGCGGAAGCTGCGCGAGGATGGGAAGCTCGTGCCGTTGAACATCACCGACGCCCAGGTGCAGGAATCGTTCGATAAGAGCAAGAACGATCTCCCCAAGCGCGAGCCGAGCGTCACCTGGCGACAGATCATCATCGCCCCGCGCCCATCTGCCGAGTCGAAGGAGCGCGCGCGGGTGCGCGCCGAGTCGCTGCTCGCGGAGATCAAGCGTGGCGCCGAGTTCGAAGCGATCGCCAAGCGCGAGTCCGCCGACTCGGGATCCCGCGTGAACGGCGGTGACCTCGGCTGGACTCGGCGAGGGAAGATGGTGCCCGAGTTCGACCGGTACCTCTTCGGCTACTACGCGCTCCCTCCGGGAGTGCTCAGCCCCGTCGTCGAGACGGCATTCGGATATCACATCATTCGCGTCGATCGCGTCAATGCGGGCGAGGTCAAGTCGCGCCACATCCTGATCACGCCCAAGATCGACTCCGCCGACGTCGCGCGAGCACGTCTCCAGGGGGATAGCGTGGCCGTGCGCTGGCGAGCCGGCGTACCCTTCGACACGCTCGCGAAGCAGCATCACGACTACCGCAGTGGAGAGGAGACCGCGCTGCTCACACCCTTCCCGCGTGCTCGGCTGCCGCAGCAGTACCAGCAGGCGTTCGAGGGGAAGAAGCCACAAGATGTCGTCGTGTTCGATGTCCCCGGCAATGCCAACATTCCGGTCAAGGTCGTCGTCGCGCAGCTCAACTCGGTCGAGCAGGGCGGCGAGATGACCCTCGCCGAGGTCAAGGAGCAGATCCGCTCCAGCCTCGCGGAGGCGGGTGGTATGCGGCGCTACCTCGACAACCTGCGCAAGCAGAGCTACGTCTCGATCCGCAGCGAGGCGATCGACCTGACGCCGCTCCCCGCCGCGCCGGCGCGCTGATCCCGAACGTGTCGTGACCGATCGTCCGCGGCTCGCCGTCACGCTGGGCGACGTACGCGGCATCGGTCCGGAGATCGTGCGCGCGGCCGCAGCCGACGCGCGCGTGCGAGCGGCCGCGGAGCTGCTGCTCGTGGGGCCGAGGTTGCCCGGCATCGAAGTCGATGAAGCCGTCGGTGATAGCGGTCACCTCGATCAAGCGCACGCGGGCCGCCTCGCCGGGCTGGCCGTGGACCGCGCGATCGAGCTCGCCCAACGCGGCACGGTCGACGGGGTCGTCACCGCTCCCCTCGACAAGGCCGCGCTGCTCGCCGGTGGCTACGACTTTCCCGGGCACACCGAGCTGCTGGCGGCGCGCACCGGCAAGTCCGTCGCGATGATGCTCGCCGCGACCCGTCCGGCGAGCGGTATGCCCAATCCGCTTCGCGTCGTGCTGGCGACCACCCACGTCCCGCTCCGCGACGTGCCGCGGCTGCTCACGCGCGAGACGATCCTCGATGCGGCGCGCGTGACGCGGGAAGGGCTGCGCGACTGGTTCGGCATCGACGCGCCTCGCATCGCGCTGTGCGCGCTCAACCCGCACGCCGGCGACGGCGGGCGCTTCGGTCGCGAGGACGATGAGCTCCTTCGTCCCGCGGCGCGTGACGCGGGCCTCTCCGGTCCATTTCCAGCCGACACCGTGTTCGTCCGCGCCATGCGCGGTTCCTTCGACGCCGTGATCGCTCCGTATCACGATGTCGGCATGACCGCGATCAAGGTCGCGGCGTTCGGCTCCGCCGTGAACGTCACGCTCGGGCTGCCGTTTCCGCGAACGTCACCGGATCACGGGACCGCGTTGGACATCGCGGGGCAGGGGATCGCCGATCCATCGAGCATGATCGAGTCGATCCTCCTCTGCGCGGACATCGTGCGGAGAAGGAAG
>DATFOL010000372.1:0-10368 GCA_035265545.1 Gemmatimonadaceae bacterium
ATCTTCCAGCGCGTCATCCCGCGCGACGCGAGCTTCGACGTCGATCAGTTCACGCGCCCAACGTATCAGGCGTCGCTCACTCTCACCCAGCCGTGGATCGCCGGTGCGCGCACCTCGGCGGCGCTGTCGGCGTTCGCTGGCCGGCGCTCGCAGGTGGGCGTCGTGGTGGACGAGAGCGCAGGCGCATCGCTCGGCATCGTGCGCGAGCTCTCGCCGAGGACTCCGCTGGGCCTCAACTACCGGTTCGAGGCAACGCGGGTGCAGGCCGGAGCCGTGTACTTCTGCGCGGCCTACGGCATCTGCGACGCACCGACGCTCGCGGCGCTCGGCCGGACGCAGCGGCTGTCTCCGATCACCGCGAGTGGGTGGATCGATCGCTCGGACGACCTGGACAGCCCGACCCGCGGCTACACCGGCGTCGTCGACGTCGAGCACGCGTCGAGCGCCACGGGCTCGACGTTCACGTACGACCGCGCCGCGGGCGACTTCTCGTATTACCGGCCGTTCGGGACGATCCCACCCAGCTTCGGCACCACGCGTGCGCCCAAGGTGCTCGCGCTGCACGCACGCGCGGGCGTGGTGCGTCCTGGTGCAGGCGACCGCGCGGCGCTCGGGATCCCGAGCGAGGGCGAGGGTGTGCTGCACCCGCGGACGCGCTTCTACGCGGGCGGAATGCAGTCGGTGCGCGGGTTCGCCGAGAACGAGCTCGGGCCGCGGGTGCTCCAGGCGCGGCGCGCATCGCTGCTTGCCGTTGGATGCACTGATGTATCGATCAAGAGCGGAGGGTGCGACCCATCCGGCGTGCCGAACGACCAGCTGTTCGTGCGGCCGACCGGCGGCAGCAGCGTGGTGGAAGCCAGCGCCGAGCTGCGGCTGCCGATCGTCAAGCAGTTGAGCGGCGTCGCATTCGTCGACGGCGCGTACGTCGGCACGAGTGGCATCTCCACGGTGGCGAAGGCAAAGGGCGCGGTGACGCCGGGAATCGGGTTCCGCTACCGCTCCCCGCTCGGCGTGCTGCGGCTCGACTTCGGACTCCGTCCGGTCGGGCACGAGACGCTGCCGGTGGTGGTGGCCATACCCGATGCCGCGGGCGACGAGCAAGTGGTGCGGCTCGCGCGAGAGAAGTCCTACTCGCCGGTGGCGGATCCCTCGCCGGGCACGCTGCGCGCGATCGGACGGCGGATCGTCGTGCATTTCGCGATGGGGCAGGCGTTCTGATGGCGCAGCCGATCGCGCGCCCGCTCACGCCACCGGATCCCCACGCACGCGCGCCGGCGCCGCGTCCGCGCAGCGTCGCCCGCGCGCTGCTCGCGACCGTGGTGCTGCCGATCGTGCTCGGGCTCGCGATCGTGCTGGTGCTCGCCCTCACGCCATGGGGCAACGAACGCGTGCGCCAACTCGTGGTGTCGCAGGCGAACGGCCGGATGAATGGCGAGCTCGCCATTGGATCACTGCGCGGCAACCTCTTCTCCGGTGCGACGCTCACCGACGTCAGGCTCGCCGACAGTGCGCGACGTCCGCTATTCAGCGCGCGACGCGTGCAGCTGCGCTACGCGCTCCTTCCGGCGCTGCGCGGCCACCTGGTGCTCCGCTCGCTCGTGGTCGACACACCCGTGGTGACGCTCGACAAGCGACCGGGCGGGCGCTGGAACTTCCAGTCGCTGATGCACCCCAGCACGCGGACGAAGGACACCACGCGCCGGAGCGTGCCACCCGAGCTGGCGGACATCACGATCACCCATGGACGCATGATCTACCGCCGTCCGTGGAGCCCCGACACCACGCTCACGGCAGACCGGCGTGACTCGGCGATCGCCGTGGCGCTCGGCGGCAAGTCGCGGAGCCTCGTGGAGCGCGTGCCCGGCGGCTTCCAGCGCGTGCTCGACTATCACGACATCGATGCGCGGATTCCGGTCGTGCGTCTGGCGCGCGATGGGCAGCCCACCGCGGTGGAGATCGCGGCGCTCTCGATGATCGGCGAGCCGTACCGAGAGCCGGCGATGGACGTGCGCTCGCTCGTCGGGACGATCTACGCCTCGAAGGACTCACTCTGGTGGCGAGGTGCGCGAATGGCCCTCCCCGCCTCGCGCGTGAGCGGCGACGGCACGATTCGGTTCCGCAAGATGGGCTTCTGGCTCGATCTGCGGGGTGCGCCGGTCGCGCTGGCCGATCTGCGGTGGCTCAATCCCGCGATGCCGGCTTCGGGGGGAGGGACGCTGCGCTACGCGATGCGTATCCACGACGACACCACGTCGCTGTCGCTCGCCGACGCGAACGTGCGCTATCGTGACGCGTCCGTGGTGGGTTCTGCCGCGCTCACGCGCATCCACCCGAAGCGAGAGAAGAGCCGTTTGATCGTCGAGCGAGCGGACCTCACGGTCGCGCGCCTCGGCACGGACATCATTCGCGAGCTGGCGCCGTCGCTCGACGTGCCGCGCCGCGGAACGCTCGGCGGACACGTCGCGATCACCGGCCCCACCGACGCGTCGCGGCTCGACGCCGACGTCACCTTCGACGACGTGAGCGCGGGACGGAGCCGAGTCGTCGCGCGAGGTGGGGTCGCGCTCGGGCCGGAGCTTCGCGCGAGCGACGTCCAGATCGCGTTGCGTCCGCTGCGCGTGGCGTCGTTGTCGGGCACGGGCATTCGCGTGCCGGTGCGCGGCATGTTGACGGGCACCGCGACCGTGAGCGGCTCGCAATCGAGCGGTTGGCGCGGGCGGGGCGATCTGGCGCTCGACGACGGCGGGACGCGGTCGCATGTGGTCGGATCCGGCCGGTGGGACGCGGGTACGGGTCGGATCGTTGCCGACGCGCGGCTCGCGCCACTCTCGCTGGCGATGGTGAACGGCTTCGCGCCGTCGGCGCGCCTGCGTGGCACGGTGACGGGCCGAGTGCACGCGGAGGGCACGACGCGCGATCTGCGACTCGCCACGACGCTGCGCTCGACGTCGGGGGGCGGCGTGCTCGATGCCCGTGGAACCGTGGCGCTTCGTGGCTCGCGCACGAGGTACGACGTCGTGGCGGTCGCCGACTCGCTGGACGCGAGCGCCTTCACCAGGCGTGCACCGAGCACGCGACTCACCGGTACGATCTCGGCGCGCGGGAGCGGGCTCTCTCCGGCGACGGCGAACGCCGACGTACGCGCCGACCTCACGAGCTCCCGCTACGACACGATCGAGGTCGACCGGCTGGCGACACGGCTGAGCGTGACAGGTGGCATGGCAGGAGTGGACACGCTCTCGCTGCTCGCGCGGAGCGCGCGGGTGGAGGCGGGAGGATCGTTGGGGCTGGTGGCCGGCCGCGAGGGAACGCTTCGCTTCACCGCCGCGGTGGATTCGATCGGCGCGCTGCGCTCGTGGCTCGGTACGAGCGACACGAGCGCGGTCACGCCACCGGCGGCGCGCCGTCGCGCGCTGCTCGTGGCGGCCCGTGCGGACTCGGCGCGGCGCGCCGACTCGGTGCGTATCGAGCGGCTGGCGCTCGGACTGCCGGAAGGTGTGGAGCTTCGACTCGACACGCTGCCATTGCTGCGGCGAGACTCGCTCGCCGGCGCGCTCAACGCCGCCGGCACGCTGGCCGGAAACGTGAAGCAGCTGGGCGTCGACGTGCGCGTGCAGGGATCCAATCTCGTAGTGCGCGGCCACGCCGTGCGCTCGGTTCGAGGGACGGTGTCCGGCGTCGCGCTCGGTGACCGATCGTCGTCGCCGCTTCGATTCCGCGTCACCGCCGACAGCGTGGAGGCGAACGGGCGCGCGTTCGAGCGGATCGAGGCCGATGGCAGGTGGAGCGGCCGCTCGCTCGTGGGAGACATTCGCGTGCGCCAGGATTCGCTGGTGTCGTACGCCGCGCTCGGTTCGTACGCGCAGCCGGCGAGCGGCGTGCGGATCGTGCGGCTCGACTCGCTGCGGGTGGCGTTCGACACGCTCGTCTGGCGACTCGCGCACCCGGGCGAGCTTCGACTGGACGGCGGATCGGTCGCGGTGGACTCGGTCGATCTGCGCAGCTCGGCCGGCGGCCGGCTGTTCGCGTCGGGCCGCGTGCCCAAGGAAGGCACGGTCTCGCTCGACGTAGCGGCGGAGCGCGTGGACATCGCCACCGTGCTACGCGCCCTGCAGCGGGACGCGGACGGTGAGGGCGAGCTCGGCGCCAGCGCGCACCTGAGCGGGACGCGCGCCATGCCGGTGGTCGATGGCCGAGCATCGCTGCGCGGCGCGGCATGGGAGGGCACGCGCGCCCCCGACGTGGATCTCACAATGGGCTACCGCGATCGCCGTGCGCTGGTCCAGGCGACGGCGCTCGACAGCAGCGGCCAGCGCGTGCTGACCGGCTCGGCGTCGCTGCCGTACGACCTCGCGCTCGAGCGCGTGGCGGGCTCACGCCGGCTGGATGGCCCCCTCACCGCGGACATCGTGCTGGACAGCCTCTCGCTCGCCGCGCTGCCACTGCGCTCGCGGAGCATCGAAGCCGTGCGGGGACGCGTAAGCGCCGACGTGCACGTGCGCGGCAGCTGGCGCGCGCCGGAGTACCGCGGACGCGCCGCACTGCGCGATGGCGGGATGACCTTGGCGTCTACCAACATGCGGCTCGCTGACGCGGCCGCGGACGTATCGCTGACCGGCGACACGTTGCGACTGGATTCGCTCGTGGCGCGTGCCGGTGGGCCGCTGCGCGCGAGCGGCACGGTCGACTTCAGCGACCGCGCGCGTCCAATGGTGCAGGCGCGCGCGTGGGGTGAGGAGCTGCGGCTGATGGACCAGCGCCGCGGCGAGGTGGACGCGAACGCGGAGCTCACCGCGGTGGGGCCTCTCGACGAGCTGCGCGTGACCGGGCGCGGCGAGATGCTGCGCGGCTTCCTCGCGCTGAAGCAATTCCGGAAGGACCTGCTGCGCGTGAAGTCGCCGGGCGAGCTGTCGTTCGTGAGCGTGTTCGACACGACCGCTCCACCGAGCGACAGCGTACGCGTCGCGATGGCGCGGCGCGAACGACGAAAGCTGGCGATCATCGCCGACCTCACGCTGAGGATCGACCGCGGGAACTACTATCGCAACCGGCCGGACGCGAACACGGAGTTCTTCACGGGTGAGGGCGAGGCAGTGACCGCGCACCTCGATCAGCGCAGCGATGATCAGTGGGCGGTCGGCTTCGTGCGCATCCCCGGCGGCGTCGCGTTCTTCCGCACCCAGCCGTTCGTGCCGGCGCGCGGCAGCCTTACGTTCACGCCGCACACCGGCGCGCAACACATCGTGCAGCAGGTGGGCGAGCGCCTGCTGTGGGAGCCGGGCCGAGGATGGCTGCCGCTGCAGCTGTTCACGGGAGGGACGTCGAAGGTGCCGGCGATTGGTCTCGAGAGCGGCACCCTGTTCCCGATCCGCGGCCGTGAGCTGAACGGCTATCTCACCCAGGGGCGCACATCGACGTCGCTGCTGCAGCAGTCCGGCTCGTCGCTCGCCGGCAGCTCGTCGTGGAGTGGTCAGCTCTCCGGCGAGGTCGGGGCCCTCGCGCGTCGGCAACAGGGAGCGACCGCGCTCGGCGTCGTACTGCACGACATCGGCACCGGCGCGACGAAGGAGTGGACGTTCGACGCGTTCAGCCTCTCGCCCGCGGACGTGCCGACCGAGCTCGTTTTCGGGAAGACCGGCGGCGTGCGTGGTGCGCTGGTGGAGGGCGGGCGCTATCTCACGCCCGAGCGCTATGTCGCTGGTCAGCTCCGGCTCACGACGGGAATTCCGGGATTCCGGATCGCGCAGCGGTTCGGAACGGCCTACAGGCTGGACCTCGGGCTCGAGCCACGCTTCCTCTTCCGTGCACCGGACGAGCTCGGGATCACGCACCCCACGATCCGCACCGGCGTGTTCGGCGCGTTTCTCACAAGAGGGTGGGACTTCTAGCGCGTCGAGCGTCCTGCAGAGCCGCTCGCGCGTGCGCGCGCCGTACGACGGAACGCCGTCAGCCCGTCGTGCAGATACCGCTCGCCGGAACGGCCTCGCACGAGACGGAACGTCTGCTCGACGTTTCCCTGGGCATCGAGCACTCCCACTGATCCGTCGTCGAGCGCCCGCACCGGTTGCGGCACGCCACTCCGATATCGGTAGAACGCCGAGTCGGCGCGCGTGAACAGCGTCAACGTGTCAGCACCGTTGACGAACGTTCCCACGAGCTCGGCGGGCAACACTCGGCGGATCGGCTCGCGGCGCGCGCGGGCCGCGGTGTCCTGCGGGCCCAGCAGGACGTCGAGCACGGTTTGCTCGGTCTGGTGCATGATCGCGCCTGGTCCGTTGGCGAGGATGACCACCGCGGCGCGACGCGCAGGAATCACGGTGAGCACCGCTCCGGACCCGGCGCGGAAGCCGTAGTGGCTGAGGACCGTCGTGCCGCGATCGGCGCAGTGCGAGAGTCCGAGCGCGTGGCCGCACGTGTCTCCCTCGGGGCCGGGCACGTCGGTCTGCCGAGCGGTCACGGCGCCGATCACCGACGGGTCGAGCGCCCGTCGTCCATCGAGCCGACCCGAGTCCGCGATGGCCGTGGCGAGACGGGCGAGCTCCTCGGCGCTCGCGAAGAGGGAGCCGGAGGACCACGTCGACGCGTCGTCGGGAAAGGGACGCAGCACCACGACCGAGTCCCCACTCGCGCGATGATCGAGCGCGACCGGATAGGTGAATGCGACGAATGGATCGAAGGTGGCCGTGGACATGCCGAGCGGCGTGAGGAGCGCGGCTCGGACGGCAGAGGCGTATTCGGTTCCAGTCGCTCCAGAGAGCACGTAGCCGGCGAGCCAGTATCCCGGGCTGGAGTACGAATAGATGTCTCCCGCGCGCCCGAGACGCTTGCTGGCATCCCAGCCCAGCACGCGGCGTCGCAGCGCGTCGATGTCGTGCGATCCCGTGCCTGCGCCCTCGTTCGCCATTCCCGCGGTGTGCGTCAGCAGCTGACGCATCGTGAGCCGTCGGAAGGGGACGGGAAGCTGCGGTGCGTATCGCGCGATCGGTGCGTCCAGATCGAGAGTGCCTCGCGCGGCCAGCACCGCCGACGTCAGGGCGGTGGCCGTCTTCGTCACGGAGCCGATGCGGACGAGGGTTCGCGAGGTCATCGGCTCGCGCGTCTCGACGCTCCTCACGCCGAGCGCACGCTCGTACACCACGCGGCCGCTCTCCGTGACCACGACCGCCGCGCCTGGCGCGCGCGTCCGGCGCATCTCGTCGGCGAGGGTGGAATCGATCCGCGCCGTCTCCGTGGAAGAACAGCACTCGTGTGGTGCAGTCCGTGGCGCCGTGCTGCCGGCGAGCGCGGAAGCCACCAGCGCCAGCAGTGGAAGCTCGAGGTATCCTGGCACTGGTTCTCTACTGGTGATGGACCGCGCGAGACATGCGGGATACCGCGCGATCGCTGAACCTCGCGTGCGCGTGTGTGTGGCGCTTGAACAGGATTGATCCATACACGATCACGACTGCCGTTTGGTTCAAGCGGATCGTGGAGATCAGCAATAGACTGGGCACGATGTCGATCATCCCCTTCCTCCTTCCGGCATTGCGCCTACGTGCGCGCGCGATGGTCGTGCTGCTCGCGTCGACGCTCCTGGTGGCCACCGGTGGGCTTCCCGCTGGCGCGCAGCGCAACCGTGCTGGCGCCATCGACACGCTCGCGCTGCGAGCGCGCGCCGCGCTCCTCGCGGACGACCTGCTCGCCGGCCGCGAGAACGGAACGGCGGGGCAGCAGATCGCCGCGCTCTACATCGAGTCGGAGCTGCGACGGCTCGGAGTTCGGGGCGGAGCGGCCGATGGTTCCTTCCGGCAGCCGGTGCCGCTGGGACGGGTGGACGTCTCGACGTCGGACACCCGCCTGACACTCCAGCGTGCGGCTCGCGCCGACACGCTGGCGTTCGGCACGTTCCTGCTGCGTGGCACCCGTCCAGAAGCGTTCCGGCCCTTCGCGGGTCGCCCGCTCTTCGTCGGCCGCGCGGCGGACGTGCCGGCGCTCCTCGCTGACGGGCGATCGCTCACGGGGCAGGTAGTCGTGCTCGCGCCCGGGGGTAACCTCGACAGCGCACTGGCGCTGATCGAGGCGCGCGGGGCGGAAGGGGCGGTCGTGGTCATGCTGGACTCCGTCCGCTTCGGACGCGCCACGATGCTCGTCGAATCCCTTTTCCGGTACGTGCTCGACGCGCCCGTCGCGGGGCCGGCTGGACGACGACTTCCGCAGATCATCGCTGGGCCGGTGGCGGCGGCGAGGCTCGGCGTCACGGCGGCGGACACCACCGCGTCGCCCAGAGCGCCGAGGGCGCTCGGCGAGCGCCTCCGACTCGATGTGAGCGCCCGGGTGCATCCCGTGTCGGCGAGCAACATGGTCGGACGGCTCGACGGCAGCGATCCAGCCCGGCGCGATGAGGTCGTCGTGCTTCAGGCGCACTACGATCACATCGGGATCGGACGTCCGGTGAACGGCGACTCGATCTACAACGGATTCATGGACGACGCGACCGGAGTGGCCGCCGTGCTCTCGGCGGCGCAGGCCCTCGCGGACTCCGCACGCGCCGGTCGCCTGCCGCGCACCGTGATGTTCCTGCTGACCACGGCGGAGGAAGCCGGCTCATTGGGATCGGCGTACTATGTCTCGCGACCGACCGTTCCCCTCGCACGCACGATGGCGACTATCACCATCGACCTGCCCCCTCCGCTGGCGCCACCGTTGCGCTGGGTACTCGAGGGGAACGACAGCACGCTGGTTCGCGTCGCCGCCGCGGCCGTGCGCTCGCGCGGATGGCGCGTCGAGGGCGCGCCCGCCCTTCCGAACTCCGATCATTGGAGCTGGATCGCGCGCGGCGTGCCCAGCGTCTTCGTCGTTGCCGAGGAGGGATGGGAAGGAGTGACGCGCGAGCAGGAGGAAGCGCTCATCGCCAAGTGGTGGCACCCGCACCAGGCGAGCGACGAGTGGCATGAGAGCTTCCCCGCCGCGGGCCTCGCGCGTCAGGTCGAGCTGCTCGTGGCGCTCGCGTCGGCGTACGCCCGACGACCCTGAGCGCTTCGTGCCCGAATGCGACACGGCACCCGCCGGCCAAAGCCGTTGCGGGTGCCGTGTCGATCCAGGAAATCGGTCCGCCGGCTGCGACCCCGTCGAGGACCCTCGTCCAATAACCGATCCCTGGATCTCTTACGAGAGCGCGTGCCTTACCTGCAGGTCGGCTCGCCGTCGCCCGCCGAAGCAACGAGCGGGTTGGTCGTGTTGACGCCGATACCGCACGAGAAGTTCACCAGCTGGCTATGCGTGTTCGTGGCAAGCCACGAGCCGGGGAAGATCGCAATCGTCGGCATCGCGACACCGGTCGACGGCTTGAACTTCATGCCCTTCGAGGTGTCCGTCGCGTAGACCGCCGAATCCGAGAAGTACGACTCTTCGGCCGTCACGAGGTTGCGGAGATCCGACTTCATCGCCGCGATGTACGCCTTCGACTTGGTGTTGGCGAACTTCGGGATCGCGATCGCGGCCAGAATACCGATGATCACGACGACGATCAGAAGCTCGATCAGGGTGAAGCCGCGACGAGTCGTGCGCATGGGGAACCTTGGAGTGCAAGTGGACGCGCCGCGTCGGGGGAGGAGGAGCTTCGCGGGCGCTTTTTCGGAGAGGAACGTCCTTCGCCCCCTCCAATTAGCAGCGACGGTGCCAGCAGCAACCGGCCTGCATGGAATAGACGTGTATCTCTCGACGGGGTAACAGCTTCAGCGCCTGGGGGAGGGGCTGCGGCGACGGGCGAAATCGCGAATCAACTCGCTCCAACTACGCAACTTGTAGCGGACTCTGCTAATAAGGTCCGAATCAGCTCGACACGGGGGTCGCCGGGCCGCTCGGCGTGGGATATCGCGGCCGGGGAACCTCGCCAGACCGCCGCACGATGGCCGCCATGGAGGTGTGCGGCGTGGCATTCGAACGCACGCCGGAGGCCCAGAGGAGCACCCGATCACGGCCGCTGCGCTTCGCCGCGTACAGTGCCTCGTCGGCACGCGCACGGAGCGCCGGGCCGATGTTCACGTCGGTGATGCGCTCGGCGGCGATCCCGATGCTGATCGTGACCGTGGTTCCGGGCGGAAGTGCGCGGCACTGCCGGCCCCGCAGGCGAATCATGATCCGCTCGGCCACGGCGCCCGCTGCCTCGGCGTCCGCCCATGGCAGGAGCACGGTGAACTCCTCGCCGCCCATCCGTGCGACGACGCCCTCCTCGCTGACCGACTCGGTGATCATCGTGGCGACCTCGTAGAGCACCTCGTCGCCGACGAGGTGGCCGAAGCGGTCGTTGATCTGCTTGAAGTGATCGAGGTCGAGCGCCAGCAGCGCGAGCTCACCGTGGCGGCGCTTGGCATCGAGCAGCGCGCGCTC
>DATFOL010000373.1:0-6756 GCA_035265545.1 Gemmatimonadaceae bacterium
GACAGCGAGGAGGCGTGCGAGGTGGCCGACCGCGTGGCGGTGATGCACGAAGGGCGGATCGCGCAGATCGGCACGGCGCGCGAGCTGGCGCACGAGCCGTCGACGCCGTTCCTGGGGGCGTTCCTGGAAGCGGCGCCGTCGAAGGACGGGCCACGGCCGTTCGGAGTGGCGCCGAAGGGGACGAGCTAGAACGACGGTGGGGGGTGGGGAGTGGTGGGTGACTGCGACTGCTCACGCAGTTCAGACGTTGTCATCCCAAACTCCCCACTCCCTACTCCCCACCCTCTACCGCTCCGCCTCTCTCGCCTTCCACCGCCGATCGCCCACCGAGTGCAGATCGACGGCGAGCGTATCGATCCGGCGTCCGTCCATCGCACGCACGGTGAACACCGCGTGGCTCGCGGTCACGCGGTCGCCGACCACCGGCAGCCGTCCAAGCGCGCCGAAGAGGTACCCCCCGATCGTCGAGTACTCGTCATCGGGTACCTCGAGACCGAACCGCTCGTTGAGCTCTCCGATGTTGGTCGCTCCCGGGATCAACACGTCCGCGTCGGGATCCGGCGCGGGCAGCTCCTGCGGCTCGTCGTACTCGTCGAGGATCTCGCCGACGATCTCCTCGAGTAGATCCTCCATCGTCACGATTCCCGCCGTCCCGCCGTACTCGTCCAGCACTACGGCCATGTGCTCCTTGAGCCGCTTGAAATCGGCGAGCACCTCCTCGACCTCGCGCGACCCCGGGACGACGTGCACCGGTCGCATCAGCTCGCGCAGGTCGAATGGCTCCGTACGGGCGTGCAGCCGCGGGATCAGGTCCTTCGCCAGGAGCAGTCCGATGATGTTGTCGATCGAGTCCTCGTACACCGGATAGCGCGACCGCTGAGTCTCGACGAGGAGGGCGACCGTCTCGTCGAGCGTCGCATCCACGGCGAGCGCGTCGATTGCGGTGCGGGGCGTCATCACCTCGCGCGCGTTCTTCTCCGAAAACTCGAACACCCCTTCGATGAGTGCCGCGTCCTGCCGCTCCAGTGCGCCCACCTCCTGGCTCTGCTCGACCAGGATGCGCAGCTCCTCCGCGGAGTGCACGTTCTCCTCGGCGTTCACCGCCTTCTGGCCGAACAGCCGGAGCACGAACTCCGCCGACGCGTTGAGCAGATACGTGAAGGGCGTGACCAGCCACGCGAACACCATCAGCGGCGGTACCAGCCACCGCGATACTTCTTCCGGATGGTTGAGCGCGGCGCTACGCGGCGCGAGCTCCCCGAACACCACGTGACCGTACGTCACGACCGCCAGCGCGCAGAAGGTGCCGAGCCCTGCGGTCCCCATGCGCGCCGGCAGAGGCAGCGCTCCGAACGCGCCGGCGAACGCGTGTGAGAGCGATTCTTCAGCCAGCGCGCCGATGCCGATACTGGCGAGCGTGATCCCGAATTGCCCTGCCGACAACAGGCGCGCGAGGTTCGCGGTCGCCCGGAGGACGATCCGGGCTTTCGTGTCTCCGGCTCGCGCCATCGCCTCGAGGCGCGACCGCCGGGAGCGGACGACGGAGAACTCCGCCGCCACGAAGAAGCCATTCAGGGCGAGGAGCCCGAGGATGGCGAGAACGCGTCCGAGCACGTCCGGAACGTAACTCCCTCGGATGTTTCGACGCCACTGGCCCGAGCGTCATTGAGCGTGGACCACGACGCCCGACACTGGATACCCATGAGCGACGATTATCGTATCGAGAAGACCCGCAGGCGCGTCGAGGTGACGCTGGCCAATGCCAAGCGCCTCGACGGCGACGTCTTCGTGCAACCGTTCGCCCGCTTCCGCTCGGGCCCCGAAGAGCCCCTGGATCTCCTCAACGACGACTCCGACCCCTTCCTGCCCCTGGGGCTGACCACCGGCGACGTCCTCCTGGTCCAGAAGTCTCAGATAGCCGTCGTGGGAACCCAGCTTCCCGTCGTGGACGACAGCGTCGAACGGGGAGTCGTCGGGATGCACGTCGAGTTGGGCCTGATCGACGGCTCGACCCTGAATGGGTCGATTTTTCCCGAAGTGCGCATGGGACGGCCGCGCCTGGTCGACATTCTCAATGACACCAAGCAGGCCTTCATCGCGCTCTTCGGCAGCGAGCAACTCCAGATCGTGAACCGCGCGCTCATCGCCCACGCGCGCCCCCTCTCCTAGTCCATGGCGCAGCTCGACCGCTTCCTCTCCGCGATGGTCAGCCATCGCGCGAGTGCCTTGCGCCTCCACGAGGGCGCACTCGCCGAGCTGGAGATCGCCGGCGCCTCGCGTCCCGTGACAAAGGCGCCGCTGACGTCCGCGCAGGTGCTCGCGCTACTCCGTGAAGTCGCGCCGGCCGCGGCCAGCGACGCGCTCGCCGCAGGTCAGCCGGTTGCCTTCGGGTACGTCTCGGACGAGGGCGCATTCGAGATCGACGCCCAACGCGAGTCGTCGCGCTGGCAGGTGCGCATCACGATCGATGCTGGCCGCGAGCGCGACCGGCTCGTCGATCACGCGCGCGACCTCGGCGGAGCTCGCGAGGCCGCGAACGCCGCCACGGCACCCGCACACCCGACGCCGTCGTCTTCCAACTCCTCGATCCGACTCGTCACCGCGTCGCACGGCAGCATCGCGGCGGACGCCGATGCGATCGCGCACTTCGACGGCTCCGACCGTGCGCGCGCGATGCTCGACGCGTTGCTGCGCGCCATGGTGGAAAAGGGAGCGTCCGACCTGCATCTGCGCTGCGGCGAGCCGCCGATTCTGCGCCTCCATGGGGAGATGCACCGACTCGACGAGGCGCCACTCGAGCCGCTCTGGCTCGACGCCATGCTTCGCTCGATCATGCCCGAGCGAAACCGTCGCGAGTACGCCGACTCCAACGACACCGACTACGCCTACGAGCTCGAAGGCATCGCCCGGTTCCGCGCCAATGCCCTCAAGGATCGTCGCGGACCCGCCGCCGTCTTTCGTCAGATCCCGGCGACCGTCGTCACCGTCGAGCAGATGGGGATCTCGAGCGAGGTCCAGAAGCTCTGTCAGCTCAACAAGGGCCTGGTGCTCGTCACCGGACCGACCGGGTCGGGAAAATCCACCACGCTCTGCTCGTTGATCGATCTCGTGAACCGGTCGCGCAGCGATCACGTCATCACGATCGAGGATCCGATCGAGTTCGTGCATCCGAACAAGAAGTGCATCATCACGCAGCGGCAGGTCGGGGTGCACACGGGGTCGTTCAAGAGCGCGCTGCGCGCGGCGCTGCGCGAGGATCCCGACATCATCCTCGTCGGCGAGCTGCGTGACCTCGAGACCGTATCGATCGCGATCGAGACCGCGGAAACGGGCCATCTGGTGTTCGGGACCCTGCATACGACCACGGCCGCCGGCACGATCGATCGCATCATCGACCAGTTCCCGGCCGATCGGCAGTCGCAGATCCGCGTGATGCTCGCGGAGTCGCTCAAGGGGGTCATCTCGCAGACGCTCTGCAAGAAGATCGGCGGCGGTCGCGTCGCCGCGCGCGAGGTGCTGCTCTCGATTACCGCCGTGACGAACCTGATTCGCGAAGGGAAGACCTTTCAGATCCCCACCGTGATGCAGACGTCCAAGCGACTCGGGATGGTCACCCTGAACGATGCGCTGCTCGAGCTGGTCGACGGCGCGCTCATCGAGCCGGTGGAAGGTTATTCCAAGGCCGTCGACAAGACGATGTTCCTCGCCGCGCTCAAGGCCCGTGGCCTCGACACGCGCTTCGCCGAGCAGGAGCAGGCTCCCAAGGACGCGCCGAAAGCCGCCGCAGCGGGAGGTGCGCGCAGATAGCTCGTCCGCCGCGCGCCCTGCGAGGCTCCGCAGCCCCAAACACCAACGGGACGCCCACTGGCGCCCCGTTTGTCATTGATGACCTCTGAGTTTCTTTGCCGGCAGGCTGGCGCGCCTGCCTACGTGCTGGGCTCCTCCCGTCTATCCGCCTCGCGCACTCCATCCGACGGGGCGGCACCGAGCTCGCCCCGAGAGCGCGCATACTCCTCACGCTCTGCATACCCGTAGCCGCCGAGTACCTCCCCGCCGCGCATGTAATCGTGGCCGTAGCCACGACCATGTGGGTACTGCACGAGGGCGGGGTCGTGGTCCTGGTTCATCGGACACCTCCTGCTCTGGGTTGGCCTTCGAATGCATGCTGCATTGACTGGGCCGATCGGTCAAGAGGGAACATTCCCGACCCATCCGTAGCGCGAATACCCGAGCTTGTTCGGAAAAGCGTTACGGGAGCTATATTTCCAGGCTATGCAGATTCGTAACGTCGCCATCATCGCTCACGTCGATCATGGCAAGACCACCCTCGTCGACAAGCTGCTCCGGCAGGCCGGTGCCTTCCGCGACAATCAGGTCGTCGCCGAGCGGGTGATGGATTCCAATCCGCTCGAGCGCGAGCGCGGCATCACCATCCTCGCGAAGAACACGTCCGTGCGATGGAAGGGCACGAAGATCAACATCGTCGACACGCCGGGACACGCCGACTTCGGTGGTGAGGTCGAGCGCATCCTGCGGATGGTGGATGGTGTGCTGCTCGTCGTCGACGCGTTCGACGGTCCGATGCCGCAGACGCGCTTCGTGTTGCGGAAGGCGCTCGAGCTCGGACGTACGCCGATCGTCGTGATCAACAAGATCGACCGGCCGGGCGCCGATCCGATGCGGGTGCACGACGAGGTGCTCGACCTGTTCATCGAGCTCGAGGCCGACGAAGCGCAGCTCGACGCGCCGGTCGTCTACGCCTCGGCGCGCGAGGGGGTCGCGACGAAGGATCTCGACGTCACGCCCGTGGATCTCGCACCGTTGTTCGACACCATCGTGGAGGCGGTTCCGCCGGCGCCGAGCGACGCGGCGTCGCCGTTCCAGATGCTCGTGTCGACCATCGACTTCTCACCGTATCTCGGCCGGTTGGGCATCGGTCGCATCGAGCGCGGCACCGTGACCGTTGGTGATCAGGTGCTGCTGCTGCCGATGGACACGAGTCAGAAGCACGAGCAGGCGCGTGTCACCAAGCTGTACGTCTACGATGGGCTCGACCGCACGGAGGTGCAGAGCGCCGCGGCCGGAGAGATCGTCTCGCTCGCGGGGCTCGAGGGCGTGGAGATCGGGCTCACGGTCACCGACGTCGAGCATCCAGAGCGGCTGGAGGGCATCGCCGTCGAGGAGCCGACGATCAGTGTCGACTTCCTCGTCAACAACTCTCCATTCGCCGGGAAGGAAGGGAAGTACGTCACCTCGCGGCAGCTTCGTGATCGGTTGTTCAAGGAGCTCGAGCGCAACGTCGCGCTCCGTGTGGAGGACACCGACTCGACCGACACCTGGACGGTGAGTGGGCGTGGCGAGCTGCACCTATCCATTCTCATGGAGACGATGCGGCGTGAAGGCTATGAGTTTCAGGTGTCGCGGCCGCGCGTGATCCTCAAGACGGGAGTGAGCGGGGAGCGGCTCGAGCCTTACGAGGAGCTCGCGATCGACGTGCCTGAGGACTACCTGGGCGCGGTGATCGAGAAGCTCGGTCCACGTCGGGGCGAGATGATCGAGATGAAGAACCCGGGACAGGGGCTGGTTCGCGTGCTTTACCGGATCCCAGCGCGCGGGCTCTTCGGGTATCGGTCGGAGTTCCTCACCGACACGCGTGGTACGGGGATCATGCATCACCGTTTCCTCGAGTACGGTGCGTGGGCAGGCATGCTCGCGACGCGCTCTCGGGGGACGCTCGTCTCCATGGAGAATGGCACGATCATCGCGTTCGCTCTCGCGGCGTTGCAGGAGCGCAGCACGCTCTTCGTGTCGCCGGGCGAACCGGTATACGAGGGGATGATCGTCGGGGAGAACTCGCGTCCGGGTGACATGGACGTGAATCCGACGAAGGAGAAGAAGCTCACGAACATGCGCACTACGGGAACGGACGAGAACATCCGTCTCGAGCCGCCCCGGGAGTTGACGCTGGAAGGAGCCCTAGAGTATATCGAGGACGACGAGCTGATCGAGGTGACGCCGCGGGCGATCCGACTGCGGAAGCGACTCCTCGCGCAGAGCGATCGCAAGAAGATTTCACGAGAAGCCAAACGGGAGCGCGCGGCGTTGTAGGGTTGGCGCCGAGCGTTCCCTTCGTCTCCCTCCCCAGCCGGAGAACACCGCAATGCCGGACGAGTTCGAGATGTCGGAGTCGATGGGCGCGCTCGCGGGCGCGGCCGACTCGCTGTCGCTATCGCCTCGCGACGACGACGACGAAGACGATCTCGAGGACGAGGACCTCGACGAGGAGGATCTGGACGACGAGGACGATGACCTCGACCTCGACGACGAGGACGACCTCGACGACGATGATGAGGATGATGACGACGAGGATGATGACGACGAGGACGATGATGACCTCGACGACGACCTCGACGACGAGGATGACGACCTCGTCGATTTGGATGACGACCTCGACGGGTCGGACGATGATGAGGACGATCGTCCGGGACGGCCGTTCGATGAGACCTGACTGGGTGCGGTAGCGAGTGCAGTCACGGTGATCTTTGGTCGCGCCGCCCCTTGAAGTTCACGGCGGCGCGACTACATTTCGTCTTCCCCGGAACGACGCGGGGATGTACGAAGCTGATTGACAATCGAGTGTGTGATGTCGTGTGATGGCTCTCGTTTGAGCCGCGGCGTTCGTGCGCTGCGGCGAGAGATCAATTCACGAATACTGATTCCGGACGTGATCTTTGGATCCGTCTGAAGGTCGCGTTC
>DATFOL010000374.1:0-2797 GCA_035265545.1 Gemmatimonadaceae bacterium
CTACGCGGCGCCGCCCGCAGCCGCGGCGCCGGCACCGGACCCGATCCAGCAGCTCAAGGACCTCGCAGAACTCAACAAGCAGGGCATCCTCACCGACGAGGAGTTCGCAGCGCAGAAAGCCAAGATCCTCGGAAGCTGAAAGGCCAGAGCGACCTGAAACCGAAGCTCCGTCGACGCGATTGTCGTGGTCTGACCGTGCGTCCACGGCGATGAACACGCTCCCGGATTGGGCCTGCTGGAACCCCGCCGTCGCCGAGGCGCCCTGGACGGTGGGCGTCGAGGAGGAGGTGATGCTCCTCGACCCCCGGGACTGGTCGCTCGCGTCGCGGATCGACGACGTGCTACACGCGTTGTCGCCTCGCGTCGCCGATGCCGCGCGCGCGGAGACGCATGGTTCGGCGCTCGAGCTGGCCAGCCGGCCGCATCCGACGGCCGCCGCCGCAGCGGCGGAGCTGACGGATCTGCGCGCCGGCCTCGTCGCCGACCTCGCCCCGCTCGGGTTGCGCGCAGCCGTCGCGGGCACGCATCCATTCGCCCTGTGGAGCGACGTTGAAGTCTCACCGGGCGCGCGCTATCAGTCGATCTACGACTCGATGCGCGAGCTCGCCCGGCGAGAGCCGACGTTCGCGCTGCACGTGCACGTGGCGGTGCCCGACGCCGAAGCCGCCGTGCGAGCGTTGCGTGGGCTTCGCGTCCACGTTCCGCTGCTGCTGGCGCTGTCGGCCAACTCGCCCTTCTTGCAGGGGCGCGACACCGGGCTGGCCTCAGCCCGCACGCCCGTCTTCGGCGCCTTCCCGCGTGTCGGCATCCCGCGCGCCTTCTCGAGCTACGCGCAGTACGTGGACGCGATCGACGTGTTGCTGCGCTGCGGGGCGTTTCCCGAGCCGACGTTCCTGTGGTGGGACGTGCGGCTGCAGCCCAAGCTGGGCACGATCGAGGTCCGCATCCTGGACGCCCAGACGCGCGCCGAGGACAACGCCGCGCTGGCCGCGCTCGTGCAATGCGTGGTACGGCTCGAGGCGACCGAAGGCCACATCGCGGCCGCGTTCGAGGCCCATCCCGAGGTGCTCGACGAGAACCGCTTCCTCGCGACGCGCGACGGCATGCGGGCGGACTTCATCGACCCCGAGCGCGACTGCCGCCGCCCAGCGCGCGAGCTACTCGACGATCTCCTCACCGCTTGCGCGCCGCACGCCGCCGAGCGCGGCTGCGAAGCTGAGCTGGCCGCGACCGCCGCGCTGGCCGACGACCCGGGCGATCAGCGCCAGCGGACGCTCGCAGGCGTCCACCAGAGCGATCCGGCAGGCCCCGCCCTCGCGATACTCGTCCGCGAGCTCGCCGCGGACTTCACGGCGAGCCCCCGCCGGCAGGTGGCAGTGGCGTGAGATCCGTCAGCGCGCGGCCAGGACGTCTGACCGCGGTGGCGCGGCGCGCGCATCCGACGGTGCCCGCGGGTGGAACTCGCGCTGCTCGTCGGGCCCGCGCTGGATGATCAGCGCGGTGGACTCGGGCACCTCGCGCCACACCCCGGGGAGGTCCGACACCGGTTCGGAGACAACGACGCGGTCCTCGTCGGTCATCCGCTTGAACCGCGCGTTGTCGGGATGCAGGGCACGCACGGACTCGATGTCTTCCGAGACGAAGAGGGTGCGCGAGCGATGCTCGGTCGAGTACCGCACCGCGTAGAGCCGCTCGCCGTCGCTGAACCCGAGCGTCATCTGGACGGGGTTCTCGACCCCTTGCGCGCGCCCAGCGGCCTCCACGAACCCGACGGCCTGCTCCACAGCGCCCAGCGGGTCGTCCTCCAGCCCGAACGTCAGCGCGAGATAGAAGAGCGCCTCGGAGTCGGTGGAGCCGGCGATGCCGTCGAACAGCGAGGAGTCGACCGCGTAGAGGAGGTCGCGCCGCATGTCCTGGAACCCGTTGATGACGCCGTTGTGCACGAACAGCCACCGCCCGTGCCGGAACGGATGGCAGTTGGTCTGCTGCACCGGCGTTCCTGTCGTGGCACGGATATGAGCGAGGAACAGCGGCGACTCGATCTGCGAAGCGATGTCACGGAGGTTGGTGTCACTCCAAGCCGGCGTGACGCTTCGGTAGCGGCCTGGAGCGCCGCCGTCGCCGGAGCGGTACCAGCCGACGCCGAAGCCGTCGCCGTTGGTCGTCTCCACGCCCATGGTCGAGTGCAGGCTCTGATCGATCAGGCTGTGCTGGGTCTTGAAGAGCAGCTCGTCGATCAGCACGGGCTGCCCGTAATAGGCGTTCCAGCGACACATCAGCGTCCCCTTCTGTCGTCAGAATTCCGCGCGTGCCCATCACGGCACATTTCACGGATGCGTTCAATCCTCCGCGGGGGCGAACGCCGCGGCAATAGCGCTGACCGGTGTCCACTCAGGGGTGCGCGCACCCTGCATCACGCCTTGGTCAGGCGCCGGCGAGTACGCGGTGCGGATGATCGCGCGCTGCCGAGAGCAGTTTCAGCGCTTGCGCGTAGGGTGGCGACCAGCCGTCGCGGCGGACGTGTGGATGGAGGGACCGATCCTCCAGATCGGCGGTCTTCACGATGCGTGCCAGACGCCCGGAGTCGCCGGTCGCGTGCGCGATCAGCTCCAGATGCGCGAGGTAGCGGTGGTCCGAGTGCGAGTCGGTCGTCCGGTTGAGAAGCCTGAGGGCGCGCAGCTCATCGCTCGTGAGGCCCGCGATCAGCAGTTCCTGCTCGGTTACGGCGGTCCATTCAAGAACCTCGTGCAGCCACGCCACAGCACGAGCCTCCTCGGGCACCGTGGTCGCGACACGT
>DATFOL010000375.1:0-13422 GCA_035265545.1 Gemmatimonadaceae bacterium
ACGGCTCGTGGGTTCCTGACGGTGGTGCTCGTCGCCTGCGCATTCAGCGGCGCCGAGGCCCAGGATCCTCGTATCGGAAACCGGCTCGACGCGCCGACACGAAAGGCGCTGTCCGCCCTCGTCGATTCGGCGAAGGCGCAGGGCATCCCGGTCGAGCCGTTGATGGAGAAGGTGTACCAGGGGCTGGCGATGGGCGCCGACGGTCCGCGCATCGTCATGGCGGTCAGGTCGCTCACCGTCGAGATGGCCAACGCGCATCGAGCCCTCGGCGCCGTGGCGTCCGCCGACGAGCTCAAGGCCGCAGCGTCCGCCGTGCACGCCGGCGTCCCGCCGGTCGAGCTGGGGAAGATGAAGAAGCAGTCCGGACTCCGGCGCTCGCTCACCCTGCCGTTCACGGTGCTTGCCGACATCGTCTCGCGCGGCGTGCCGGTACAGACCGCCGCGAACGCGATCCGCGCCCTCGTCGGCGCCGGCGCGCGTGACCGCGACATCAGCACGTTCCAGCGCAACGTGCAGGTGGACATCGAGAAGGGCGCGCAGCCTCAGGCCGCCGCCGAGACGCGCGCCAAGGGCGCCGTCACCACGCCAGCGCCGAAGCCAGAGAAGCGCGAGCAGGAGTAAGCGCGCAACGTGAAAAGCACGAGAACGGGCCGGCACACCGCCGGCCCGTTCTTCGTTGATCGTCGGACGACGATTACTTTCCTAGCTCCCTCCGGCTCCGGCCGGCCGCCGTCGTATCGAGGGTCAATGCTTCGCGACACGCTCCTGTACCTCTCCAACCAGCCGCGCGTTTTCAAGTTCGTTCGCAACAGCCGGCTGGCGAAGCACTTCGCGAAGCGGTTCGTGCCGGGTGAGACCGTCGCCGAGGCGCTCGAGGTCGTTCGTGGGCTCAACGCGCGCGGCATCTCCGCCTCCCTCGACCTCCTCGGCGAGAGCACGAACAACGAGCGCGAGGCTCGGGCCGCCCGCGACGAGTATCTCAAGATCCTCGACCGCATCCACGAGACGCGCCTCGACGCCAACGTGTCGGTGAAGCTCACCGCGATGGGGCTCGACATCGACCACGAGCTGTGCGTGAGCGTGATGCAGGACATCCTCGGCCGCGCTCAGCAGTACGAGACCTTCGTACGCATCGACATGGAGGCGAGCGCGTACACCGACATCACCCTCAAGATGTTCGAGGAGCGGTTCTATCCGGCGTACAAGGCGAACGTCGGGGTCGTGCTCCAGAGCTATCTCTATCGCACCTTCGCCGACGTCGAGCACATGAACGCGCTCCGCGCGCGCGTTCGAATCTGCAAGGGCGCGTACAAGGAGCCGCCGTCCGTCGCATACCCGGACAAGAAGGACGTCGACGCGAACTATGTGAAGTGCATGCGCGAGCTCATGCTCCGCGGGAACTACCCGGGCATCGCCACCCACGACCCCGCGATGATCAACGACGCGAAGCGGTGGGCGAAGGAGCAGGGGATCGGGAAGGACCGCTTCGAGTTTCAGATGCTGTACGGCGTACGCCGCGATCTCCAGCAGTCGCTCGTGAAGGAGGGCTATCGCATGCGTGTGTACGTGCCGTTCGGGACGCAGTGGTATCCGTACCTGATGCGCCGCCTCGCCGAGCGCCCCGCGAACGTCGCCTTCATCACGGGCAACGTGATTCGCGAAGCGCTGCACGTGCGACGTTGACCCACGGACGATGCCCGGCCAACACCTCCCCCCGGATCACGGTCGTGGCGACGCCAACACCCTCGGCGGGTACGCGGCCGTGCACGGCCGCCCCGCGGCGTTCGAGGGACCGGATGGGCTCTCCTACAGCGTCGAGATCGTGACGTCCCCCACGGGCCACCCGGACCGGCCGTGGGGCGCGTACGTGCTCTTCGTGCAGTGGGCGCGCATCGGCGCGACGTCGCCGAGCGGCCACGTGGAGACCGACTTCCTGGCCGAGTCTGACTCCGAGGCGGACGCGCACGCCGTGGTCGCCGCCATGAGCCTCGCTGAGGTGCGCGCCGCGCTGCACGGGGTGCTGGCCGAGCGCGCCCAGGGCACGCCGACGCGCCGTTGGTGGGACGCGATGCGCGATGACGGCGACTCCGGCGCGTCTGGCGCCGATCGATGACCGGTCAGCGCGACGACGCCGCATCGGCCGAAACGGAGCACGGGATCGTCCTGAGCGGTACCGGCGGCATATGGCGCGTGCGCCGCGACGACGGCTCCGTGGTAGAGGCGTCGCTGCGCGGGCGGGTGAAGAAGTCGAACGCCGGACGTCGGGCGGACGGGTCGCTTCGCCGCGACACCATCTCGTCGGCAGCGGAGACGCTGAAGCTCACGATCGGCGATCACGTCACTCTGGAGCGCGACGTCGCAGGAGAGGCCTGGGCGATCGCCGAGATCCTGCCGCGACGCTCGCGCCTGGCGCGCCGCGCGCCGGGCGGCGGCCAGGGCGAGCGCATCGTCGCGGCCAATGTCGATCAGGTGGTCGTGGTCTTCGCCGCCGCCAACCCCGAGCCGCATCCGCGCATGCTCGATCGGTTCCTCGTCATCGCCGAAGCGAACGAGCTGTCGGCGCGGATCGTGATCAACAAGGTGGAGCTGGTCGGTGGTGCCGACGTCGCGCGCGAACGCTGGGCAGACTACGAGCGCGCAGGCTATCCGATCCACTACACGAGCGTCAAACGGGCCGAGGGCCTCGACGCGCTCCACAGCGCGCTCGCCGGCGTGGTGAGTGTGCTCACCGGTCCGTCGGGGGTAGGCAAGTCGTCGCTGCTCAACGCGATGTTCCCCGGCCTCGACCTTCGCGTCGGCGAGATCAGCGAGTCGGTGAACAAGGGGCGCCATACCACGGTCGGCGGCTATCTGCATCCGCTACCGGGAGCCGAGGGCGGCTACGTGGCCGACACGCCCGGACTGCGCGAGGTGGGCATGTGGGCCCTCGCCCCCGACTCGCTGGACGTCTGCTTCCCCGAGCTCCGCCCCTACCTGGAACACTGCCGCTTCGCCGACTGCCGCCACGCCGTGGAGCCCGACTGCGCGGTGCGCACCGCCGTGGAGGCGGGCGAGGTGAGCGTGCGGAGGTACGAGAGCTTTCTGAAGCTCAGGGACGAGTTGGAGGGGAGTGCGCCAAGCTGGTGACTTGGTTGGTTTGTTAGTCAGTTGGTCGGTGAGCTAGTGAACTGAACGGCCCTGGCTACAACCGGCGTGGAAGCCTCATTGAGGGATCTCCACGCTGGTTCGTTGCCAGTCGTGGTTCAACTCACCAATCAACCGTCCAACCAACCAGCTATCCAACTCACCAACGCACCGCCCTACCAGCTCCCCCTCTCCCCCGCCACCTCGATCACCTTGCCGATCCGCTCGGCCGCGTGGCGCCAGTTCGTCTGCACTGCGACCTGCGCCTCGTCGACGTTGCCCGCTTCGATCGCCTCGATGATTGCGTCGTGTTCGGCCACCGACGCGCGGATGTCGCTCGTGAGCATGCTGATGTACATGCGGATGTAGCGCTCGGCCTGCGGCTTCACGCTGTCGTGGAGCGCGAACAGGCGCGGCCCCGCGCTCGCCTCGACGATCCGGCGGTGCAGCCGCTCGTCCGCTTCGTACAGGCTGCTGTGGTCGAGCGGAACGGCGCGGCCCATCTGGTGGAAGTCGTTGTTCAGCGCGCGCAGATCCTTCGCGAGCGCGCGGCGGTCCGCCACCTGCAGCGCGGCCGCCCAGCGTGCGCCGAGCCCTTCGAGCTCGCCCACGATGTTGAGCAGCTCGTGCACGTCGGCGCGCGTCAGCGGAGCGACGGTGAGCCGCGCCTGCTGCGCTCCTGGCGCGCCGACCACGAAGCCCTCCTGCTGGAGCCGCTGCAGCGCCTCGCGCACCGGGGTGCGGCTCACGCCAAGCCGCGCGGCCACCTCGGTCTCCACGACGCGGCTGCCAGGGGCGAGGAGCCCCTGCACGATGAGATCACGCAGGCGCAGGTAGACCTGCTCTGGTCGCGAGCCGTGCGGCGCGTCGGACGCGGCCTGGTCTTCGGGCGAGCGCGTGCCGCGTGCGAGCCGGGCCGACGCGGTCCGGGTCGAAGAGGGAGATCGGCGGACGGGCATGGGAGGCGGGTGGGGGTGAGGACAATATATACGAATCTGGATGCAGCGCCCTGGTGACCCCCGTTGGTGCGCTCCGGCCTCCCTGCCCGGTGGTCGGGGCATGTGCAACCCGGGTCCGCGCCGGCGTCTCCCTGGCATCCTCCAACCGCCAGGTCACCATGTCCACTCACTTGTTTCGTTCCGCCGCGCTGATCGCGCTGACGGCCGGCTTCACACTCCCGATACACTCCGCCGCCGAAGCGCGGCGGCTCGACTCCACCGTGATCGTCGGTCGCGTCACGTCAGGGGGACGTCCGCTCCAGGGGGCGGCGGTCTCCGTCGCCGGACGTGGGACGAGAACGCAGAGCGCGGTCGACGGGCGCTACACGCTCACCGTCGCACGCTCGGGCGCTGGTGAGCGCATCACGCTGCTCGCGCGGCACATCGGCCACGAGCCATGGCAGCGCGCGGTGGACCTGCGCGCCGATACCCTGCGTATCGACATTGCGCTCGTCTCGTTGGCCGCACAGCTCGACCAGGTGGTGGTCGCCGAGCAGCAGCCCACGGCGCGCCCCGAGCGCGCGCCCACCGCCGCAGCGGCGGAGCGGGACGGGCGCAGGGCCGACATCACCGGTGCCACGGCTGCAACGGCGAATCAGTCGACGCCCACGACTCGGCCGGCGCCCACCATCATGCGCAAGTCGCAGATGCGGCTCGACACATCCGCCGGCTACCCCGGCATCCGCCATCCGCGCGAGCCGGGGAACACGGAGGCGTACGAGCACATCGACGAGAATCCCTTCCGTCCGGTGAGCATCGCGCCGTTGTCGACGTTCTCGGTCGACGTCGACCGCGCCTCCTACTCCAACGTGCGCCGGTTCCTGAACCAGGGAACGCTGCCGCCCAAGGACGCCGTGCGAGTCGAGGAGCTCGTGAACTACTTCCCCTACGGCGATGCGACGCCGGGACGCGGCGATGTTCCGCTGCGTATCTCCACCGAGCTCGTGCCGGCGCCATGGAACGCGCGCCACGATCTCCTGCGAATCGCGCTCCGCGCGCGCGAGGTCGACATGCGCCGCGCGCCCGCTGCGAACCTCGTCTTTCTCGTCGACGTCTCCGGCTCGATGCGCGGACCGACGCGCCTGCCCCTCGTCAAGCAGTCGCTGGCGCTCCTCGTCAACGAGCTGCGTGAAGAGGACCGAGTTGCGATCGTGGTGTACGCCGGTGCGGCCGGCCTGGCGCTTCCCTCGACGTCGGGCAGCGACAAGCAGCGCATCCTCGCCGCGCTCCAAGGGCTCGAGGCTGGCGGCTCGACCGCTGGCGGCGCGGGAATCCGTCTCGCCTACGACGTGGCACGGCAGCACTTCGTCCGCGGCGGCAACAACCGCGTGATCCTCTGCACCGACGGCGACTTCAACGTCGGCCAGTCGAGCGACGGCGCACTCGTCGATCTCATCGAGCAGCGTCGCACCGAGGGCTCGTTCCTCACCATCCTCGGCTTCGGAATGGGGAACCTGAAGGATGCGAAGATGGAGAAGCTCGCCGACGCGGGGAACGGCAACTACGGCTACATCGACGACCTGCTCGAAGCGCGCAAGATGCTCGTGAAGGAGATGGGGGGCACGCTCGTCACGGTCGCGAAGGACGTGAAGCTGCAGGTGGAGTTCAACCCGGCGCGCGTGCGTGCATATCGTCTCCTCGGTTACGAGGACAGGCTGCTGCGCGACGAGGACTTCGCGAACGATGCGAAGGATGCCGGAGATGTCGGAGCGGGTCACACCGTCACGGCGCTGTACGAGATCGTGCGCTCCGACGTGCCGCTGGACGTCCCGCTGCCCGAGACCGGCGCGCTGCGCTACCAGCGTCCCCCGGAGACGGATGCGCCGAGTGATGAGCTGCTGCACGTCGCGATGCGGTACAAGGACCCGGATGGAGAGCGGAGCAGGCTCGTGACGCATCCGGTGTCCGCGCGCCGGGTTCGCCCCTCCGAGTCGATTCGGTTCGCCAGCGCCGTCGCCGGGTTCGGGATGCTGCTGCGTGGCTCGCCTCACTCCGGATCCCTCAACTGGCAGCAGGTAGTCGATCTCGCACGCGGCTCACGCGGTGATGATCGGGACGGTTACCGCGCCGACTTCATTCGGCTCGCCGAGCTGGCGAGCGAGCTCTCGCAGCGGCTCGCCACGGCACCCGTCGTCCGCATGCGTGATTGATGGCGCTCGACAGGGGGTGCGGAGGCGCGCATGATTCGGCATGCCCGACTATCCGCACCTCCTCGTCGAGACCACGGCCGACGGCGTGCGCACGATCACGCTCGATCGCCCCGACAAGCTGAACGCCGTGAACGGCGCGCTCGCCGCCGCACTGTCCTCCGCCGTGGCTGACGCCGCGACGGAGGACGCGGTGCGTGTCGTCGTGATCACCGGCGCAGGTCGCGCCTTCTGCGCCGGCCTCGATCTCTCCGAGCCCCCAGCGCTCCCCTCGGCGACGCGTGCGGAGCGACTCGATCCGTACGCCTGGGTAGGCACGTGGGTGCGTACGATCGTGAGCTGCGAGAAGCCCGTCGTCGCCGCAGTGAACGGCGCGGCGGCGGGCGCGGGCTTCGGGCTCGCGCTCGCGTGCGACGTGCGCCTCGTCGCCGACTCGGCGCGCATGACCGCGGGCTACGTGCGGCGAGGGTTGAGTCCAGACGCGGGAGTGAGCTGGCTGCTGCCGCGCCACGTCGGGCTCGCGCGTGCTGCCGACATCCTGCTCACCGGCCGCGACGTGGATGCCGCCGAGGCCGACCGCATCGGCCTCGCCGCGCAGATCCTGCCTGCTGCGAGCTTCTCCGATGGTGTGCGCGCGTATGTGTCGCAGCTCGCCTCTGGCGCGCCAGTCGCACAAGCACTGACGAAGCGCTTGCTCGTGCGCAGTCTCGACACACCGCTCGACGCAGCGCTGCGCGACGAGCTCGTCTACATCAAGCAGTGCTTCACGACGGCCGATGTCGGCGAAGCGATCGCGGCTTTTCGCGAGAAGCGCCGCCCGACTTTCCGGGGCGTATAAGGCGAGCTCGTCAAAACAGCGGTGATGTGTCGCACGCACGCATCGTGGTGCGGATCACCGTCCGCATTTTTCTCTCGAAAAGTTCACGTTTCTTTGCTCCGTGTGCATGGTCTGTGCGGTGATTGAGATGCTGTCCGTCGAGCACTGGCGGCAGACCCCCAAACATCTCGCAGGAGAGACCACCATGGCACACCGGTACGCACTTGCGGCCGTCCTGCTGACAGCACTGTCAATCCCGGCAGCGGCGCAGCAGACGACGCCGAGCGACACCTCGAAGAAGTCCAGCACTGGCACCACGACGAGCACCTCGAACGGCGCGATCGCCGACACGGCGGCCGCGAAGACCAGCCCGACGCCGGGCAGCACGATGACTCCGAGCAGCACGATCGCTCCGAGCAACACCTCGCCGAGCACCACGCGCAGCACCTCGCCAAGCAGCATCTCGCCGAGCACCAGCACGACGACCTCCCCGTCGCCGGATGCCGCAGCGCCGAGCGCCGCAGCGCCGAGCGCCGCCCCGAGCACGGGTGTCACGACGCCAGCGCCGAGTGATGCGGCGGCCTCGCCGAGCAGCGGTGCATCGGTCACGGCCCCAGCGCCGAGCGATGCCGCCAACCCGACGTCCGGTGTGACGAGCGCCCCCAGCGATGCGAGCGCCTCGGGCGCGATGGGCGCCGAGGGCAGGGTTCAGCCGACGTCCGGCCTGGTGAAGGTGCAGGTGAAGGTCGCACCGACGCTCGCCAACACGGTCAAGATCAGCGCCGACTCCGCGTTCGCGCTCGCGAGGGCCAGCAACACGGCCGGTGAGATCAGCTCCGCGGAGCTCGAGATGACCGACAAGCGCCTCGTCTACCAGGTCAAGATGGTGAAGGGCGCCGGTGCGTCGACCGTCTACGTCGACGCCATGACGGGCGAAGTCGTGAAGGACAAGAAGTTCGGCGGCCTGAAGGCCGCGGTCGAGAACCAGGAAGAGGCCGCGAAGCTCTACGAGGCGAAGAAGGACTCGAACGCCGCGAAGAAGCCCTGACCCATCACCGCGGCGCTTGCATCTCGCGCCGCACGCTGGAAGTTTCAGCAGCGCCCGTTCCGGATCGCCGGGACGGGCGCTCTTCCTTTATCCCCCACCCGCTCGTGCGAGCAATTCTCGTCGCCCTCTCGCTGCTCGTCGCCCAGTCGGTCGCCGCGCAGCCGCTCCGCATCTCGTATCGCCTCGCCATGCCCGATCCCGCGTCGCATCTGTACGACGTCTCGATCGACGTCGACGGCGCACGCGGACCGACGCTGCCGCTGCAGCTTCCGGTCTGGTCACCCGGGCGCTACGCCAAGATGGATTTCGCGCGCAACGTGCAGGAGTTCCGCGCGACGGATGGCGGCGGCCGTGCACTGCGGTGGGACAAGACCGACGGTTCGCGCTGGGTGGTTCAGACTGGAGGCGCGCGCAGCGTGCGGCTTCGCTACCGCGTGTTCGCCAACGCGCTCTCCGGCACCTTCAGCGTGCTCGATACGGCGCACGCCAACTGGAACGGCGCGTCGCTCTTCATGTACGTCGAGGACCACAAGCCCGATCCCGTCACACTCGACGTCGCGCTGCCATCGGGCTGGCAGATCGTGAACGGCGACACGCGGACTACCAACCAGACGCACTTCCGCTTCGAGAACTACGATCGGCTGATCGACACGCCGACCGAGGTCGCACCCGCCGTGCTGCTGGACTCGTTCGTCGTCGATGGGCAGCGCTACCGCACGGTCGTGCATCACAATGGGCCCGCCCCACAGTCGGCGCGCGGGCGGTTCGTGCGCGACGTCGAGAAGATCGTGCGGTACGAGAACTCGGTGTTCGGCGCGCCGCCGCTGGAGCAGTACACGTTTCTCTTCAACATCGGCTACGGCGGCGGCGATGGGATGGAGCATCTCTACTCCACGCAGATCATCAACTCGGGGAGCTGGGCGGATTCGCTCGAGGTCCTTCCAGGACTGCAGACGGCTGCGCACGAGTACTTCCACGTCTGGAACGTGAAGCGCGTGCGCCCCGCCGCGCTCGGCCCGTTCGACTACGCGCGCGAGCAGTACCAGCCCAGCCTCTGGGTCGCCGAAGGATGGACGCAGTACTACGGGCTCAGCGCGCTCGGTCGCGCGGGAATCGTCGAGCGTGAGGCGTTCTATGCAACGATGGGGCAGCTGATGCGGGACAATCTCACCGCGCCAGGCCGGAAGGAGGTCTCAGCGCGCATGGCGTCGTTCCACGCGCCATTCTGGGACGGCGCGGCGCAACCGCAACCCAACAACGGCTCGCAGACTTTCTTCTCCTACTACACCAAGGGCGCGGGGCTCGCGCTGTACCTCGATCTGTATCTGCGCTCGAAGTCGTCCAACAAGCGGTCGCTCGACGACGTCTTCAATGCGCTCAAGCGCCGGACGTGGAACGCACCATCCACCTCGTACTATCTGCAGGGCAGGGGTTACACGGAGCGCGATGTCGAGCTCGCGGCGAGCGAGGTCGCGGGCGAAGATCTGCACGCGTGGTTCGAGCGCCACGTCGGCGGCACCGAGGACGTGGACTACGAGGCCGTGCTCGCGCGCGCTGGTCTCCGGCTGGTGCGCGGCGAGCAGTGGCTCATCGAGGAGCTTCCCGACGCCAGCGCCGCGCAACGCGCGGTGCGAGAGGGTTGGGCTACCGGTCGTCGCGGATGACCGGTGCTGCCTCGCGGGTGATCGTGATGATCGCCACGCCGCCGAGGATCACTGCGGCGGCGAGCACCGTGCGAGACGTCACCGGCTCGTGGCCGATCGCCCAACCGAGCAGCACGGCCACCACCGGATTGACGTAGGCATAGGTGGCCGCCTTTGCCGCCGTCGTGTGCGCGAGCAGATAGACGTACGCCGTGAATCCGATCAGTGAGCCGAAGGTGAGCAGGTACGCGAACGCGACGATCGAGCTCGTCGAGGCGTGCGCGATGTCCAGCCGCGAGGGCTCTCCCGCGACGAACGCCGCGACGAGCAGGGCGAGCCCGCCGGCGAGCATCTGCGTTCCGGTGCTCACCGTCGTCGACGTCGCGCGCGGCGCGAGCTTGGTATAGAGCGATCCCGCCGCCCACGAGAGCGAGGCCAGCACGAGTATGATCGCGCCGTAGGCATCCGACCCGCTGCCGCTGCGCAGCGCATCGGGCCCTACCAGCAGCCCCAGCCCCGCGAGACCCATCGCGACTCCGGCGAACACCGCTGCGCTCGGCCGCGTCCCGCCCGGACGCAGCCACTCGATGAGGACCATCCAGAGCGGCACGATGGCGACCAGCAACGCCGCGATTCCCGACGGCACCCGCTGTTCGGCCCAGCTCACCCCTCCGTTCCCGCCGAGCAGCAGCAACGCGCCGCTGATCAGACCAACTCGCCATTCCATGCGGTTCGGCCACGCAGCGCCGTCGCGCCACCGTGCCCACAGCAGCACGAGCACCCCGGCGATCACGAACCGCGCACTGGCCATCAGCAGTGGCGGCAGCGTCTGCACCGCGAACCGGATGGCCAGGTAGGTCGATCCCCAGATGATGTAAACAGCGGCGAAAGCGGCAATCAGGCGGGCGCGCATCGCCTAAAATAGCAGGCCGATCCAAGCCCCTTGCCAAAACGCTTCGGTAAGTGTATAGTTGCAGTGTAAACTAATGGGGGCACGATGACTACCGCTACTCCGGTCATGCTGCGCTCACCCGGCCAAGTGGCCGAGGAGCCGGGCGTGACGGCTGACGCCGGGCCGCAAGAGGCCCGCTCCGCCAGCGATGTCGCACGAGATGCCGCCTTCGAGCGCGATGCGCTCCCATGGCTCGACGATGTGTACCGCTTCGCTCTCTCGCTCACCCGCGAGGAGTCGGATGCCGACGACGTGGTGCAGGAGACCTTCCTCCGCGCCTACCGGTCGTGGCATACTTTCATCCCCGGGACGGACTGCCGGCGCTGGCTGTTCACGATCTGCCGGAACGTGTTCCTGCGCTCGCGCGAGCGGCAGCGCCCCACGGTCGACCTCGAAGACGGCGAGCAGGACGCGGTCGCGGCCGGCTCGGTCTACGCAGCGGCACGGGAGAAGGGATATGACGACATCTATGCCCGGCTCGATCTCGCCCCGGCACTCCGTGATGCGCTGGACGATCTCGCCGAGCCGTTCCGTTCGGCCGTCGTCCTCGTGGACGTCGAGGACCTGTCCTACGAGTCGGCCGCTGAGGTGATGGGCGTGCCGATCGGAACGGTGCGGTCGCGGCTGTTTCGCGGGCGGCGACTCCTCCAGGAGAAGCTCGCCACGGTGGCCGAGGATCTGGGCTTCGTGGGCGCGGCCAGCGAATGATGAGCGCGCCAGCCCAGTCGAAGCTCGAGGCGCTCGGACTGTCGGCCAGCTGCGCCGAGGTGCTGACCCATCTCTGGGACTACCTCGACGAGCAGATCACGCCGACCAGCGCCGAGCGCCTCCGCGCCCACATTGCGACCTGCGCGCAGTGTCAGCAGTACGAGGAGTACCAGGAGTGCTTTCTGCGCGCGATGTCGGGACTCAAGCAGGAGCTCAGCGCTCCGAGCTCGCTCCGTGAGCGGCTCGCCGTCCGTCTCAAGGGGCAGGGGTGCGGATGCTGGGACAAGGTACGGCGCGAAGAGTAGACGTTTCGCGGCCTTTCTTCAAAATCCACCGCTAGCGCGCGGCGTTCACGCCGGCTGACGGACGATCGCTCCGGCGACCCCGTTCACGACGACGCTCGTCTCGATCACCACGTCGGACGCCAGCGTCGCCGCCACCGAGCAGTATTTCTCGAGCGCCAGCGCGACTGCTCGTTCGGTGGGCTGGATCTCGATCCCCGATCCGTCCACGGTGAACGTGAGTCGTACCAGCTCGACCCGTCGAGGATGTTCGGCGCGGCGCTCCGCGAACGCGTCGACGAGCAGTCGATTGGGCGGCGTGCGCCGCTTGCCGAGGATGTCCACGACGTCGATCCCCACGCAGGTCGCGAGCGCGCTCACGAGCGCGTCCACCGGGTTCTGACCCGTCCTGGCCGAGCCGTCGAAGCGTGCGGTCGGCCCACCAGGCCGACCGGTGTCGAACCGGTGCTCACCGTCCCACGCGGCGCGCACGGTGATGGTCGGGCTCGGCGCGGGGTGAGGGACGATCTGCGGATGAGGCATGCGATGCCGACGTTGGAGGAGATTCGCGAGGAGCAATCTACGCGCACGGGCTACTTCAGGATGCCGCTCCCCATCGCGAACAATCCGGCGCCATGAATCGTTCGGGCAGGGCAGGGTTCGCGCTCACTCGCCCGATGCGTCGGGCACACTAGACTTCGCGCCGTGTCCACTCGCCCATCAAAGCAGCTCGCTGCGATCATGGAGCCCTACTCGCGGCACGTGCTCGTCTGCATCGGGGGGTACTGCTCCCCCAACCGGGAGGGACGGTCGCTCTACGCGACCCTCGCGGGACTTCTCGAACGCGAGGGGCTGCTGTTCGGTCCGCGACGCGTGAAACGCGGCGAGACTCCCTGTCTCGGCGTCTGCACGGGCGGGCCGATCGTCGTCGTGTATCCCGAAGGGGTCTGGTACGCAGGGGTGACGCCCGCGCTACTCGAGCGGATCGTGGTGGAGCACCTCCGCGACGGACGGGTGGTGGAGGAGGCGGTGTTTTTCCGGCTGGAACGGTAGTCGGTTCGTCGGCTCTTCAGTTCTTCAGTAGACGGCCAACCTCGGGACACGGGAGCTGCTCGAGGCCAGCCGTCTACTGACATACCGTGAACCGACTAACGGCGTGCCTTCGGCGCGCCCCGTGCCATCTCCTCCTCCACAGCGCGCAGAATCCTCGGCCACACGTGTGCCGCCGCGAGCCGGAAGAAATTCGCCCGCACCGCGTCTTCCGTGCGGAGGAACTCAGCCAGACGCTGCGAGCCCTTGCGCGCGTTGCAGCCCCCACATGCGGTCACTAAGTTGCCCCCGGAGCGGTCGCCCCCGCGCATCCTGGGCTGCACGTGATCCACGGTCAGCAGCTCGGGCTCGAAGCGCTCCCCGCAGTACACGCACTGGTACTCGTCGCGCGCGAAGATCTGCTCACGTCGCAATGGATAACCCCTTTCCGTCCCGTCGCAATCTCATCAACGCGGCCCAACGGTACCTGATGGAGCCGACCGAGGCGCAGCTCGAGCGCGCCGCGGGGGAACCACCGCGCCTCACGCCACAAGCCCTCCAGAAGGACAGCATGTCTCGCACCCGCGAACGCATTCTCGCCAACCTCGACGACATGTACCGCGAAGCCTTCGAGCGCGCGAAGGCCTCCGGCGACGAGTCGCAGATGGCGTCGCTC
>DATFOL010000376.1:0-2948 GCA_035265545.1 Gemmatimonadaceae bacterium
ACCAACCAACTCACGCGCTCGCCGCCGCCGTGTGCCGCCGCGCCGATCTCGACGTCCCGACCTGCCGCAGATGCCGGTCGATCGACGCCGCGGCGTCGCGCCCCTCGCGGATTGCCCACACGATGAGCGACGCACCGCGCCGCATGTCCCCCGCGGCGAACACGCCCGGCACGTTGGTGCGGTACTGCGCGTCGGTGGACACCGAGCCGCGCGGTCCGATCGTCACGCCGAGGTCGCCGAGCAATCCCTCCGGCGGTACGCCGGTGAAGCCCATCGCGAGCAGCACGAGATCGACGCCGAGAGTGAACGCGCTGCCCGGCTGCTCGACGAACTTCGGACCGTTCGCACCCTGCTCGAGCTCGACGCGCACCGCATGCAGCCGCTGCACGCGCCCGTTCTGGCCTTCGAGCGACGTGGTGGACACACTCCAGTCGCGGTGGCCGCCTTCCTCGTGCGCGTGGCTGGTGCGCAGCTTCATCGGCCAGTGCGGCCATGGTGTCGACTCGGCGCGGTCCTTCGGGGGCTGCGGGAGTAGCTCGAACTGGAAGACCTCCGTCGCGCCCTGACGATGGCAGGTGCCGACGCAATCGGATCCCGTGTCGCCGCCGCCGATGACGACGACGCGCTTTCCCTCGGCGCTGATCGACTGCTCGCCGGGAATCACATCCCCGGCGATGCGGCGGTTCTGTTGGGTGAGATACTCCATCGCGAGGTGCACGCCGCCGAGCTCGCGGCCAGTCACACGCAGCTCGCGCGCGACCTGCGCTCCGCCCGCGAGGAGCACCGCGTCGAACTCGTCGCGGAGCTGCTGCACGTTCAGATCGCGTCCCACCTCGACGCCGGTCTCGAAGTCGACGCCCTCCGCCTCGAGCTGGCCCAGTCGCAGGTCGAGCACCTCCTTCTCGAGCTTGAAGTCCGGGATGCCGTAGCGAAGCAACCCGCCGATGCGGTCGTCCTTCTCGAACACGACAACCGTGTGTCCCAGGCGTCGGAGCTGCTGCGCGGCGGCGAGTCCGGCCGGACCCGAGCCGACGACCGCGACGCGGTAGCCGGAGTCGGGTACGCCGATCAGTGGAAGGACCCATCCCTCCTGGAACGACTTGTCGGCGATCGCCTGCTCGATGTTCCGAATGGCGACCGGCTGCTCGATCAGCCCGAGCACGCACGCCGACTCACAGGGCGCCGGGCAGAGGCGTCCCGTCAGCTCCGGGAAGTTGTTCGTCGCGTGCAGCGCGAGCGACGCGTCCTTCCAGCGGCCCTGCTGGACGAGCGTGTTCCACTCGGGGATGACGTTCTGGACGGGACAGCCAGTGTCGCCCTGACAGAAGGGGACACCGCAGTCCATGCAGCGCGCCCCCTGCGTCCGGAAATGCTCATCCGGCGCCGGTACGTAGAACTCCCGCCAGTCCTTCGTCCGCTCGTGCACCGGCCTCCGCTGCGGCTCGGCGCGCTTGATCGTGAGGAACCCTCGTGGATCGCCCGTTCCCGCCATCGCTCTTGACCTCCGTGAGTCGCTCCCGTTCGCGCGCTTCGAGCGCCTTTCTGTATTCGGTCGGCATCACCCGCACGAACTTGGGCAGCATCGCGTCCCAGTTCGCCAGCACGCGCCGGGCGCGTGCGCTGCCGGTGTAGCGGGCGTGCCGGCTGATCAGCTTCTTGAGGAGCGCGACGTCCTCTTCCTCCTCCACTGCCTCTAGCGCCACCATGCTGGTGTTGCAGCGCCGCTCGAACTTCTGGTCGAGGTTGAGCACGAACGCGACGCCACCACTCATCCCAGCGGCGAAGTTGCGTCCCGTCTTGCCGAGGACGATCACCACGCCGCCCGTCATGTACTCGCAGCCGTGGTCTCCGACGCCCTCGACCACTGCGGTGGCCCCGCTGTTCCGGACGGCGAACCGCTCTCCCACGACGCCGTTCAGGTAGACGTCGCCGCTCGTCGCCCCGTAGAGTGCGACGTTCCCGACGAGAATCGCCTCGGCCGGATCGAACCGCGATGCCTTGGGCGGATGCACGATGATCCGTCCGCCGGAGAGACCCTTGCCCAGGTAGTCGTTGGCCTCGCCCTCGAGGGTGAGGCTCACGCCCTTCGCGAGCCATGCACCGAAGCTCTGCCCCGCGGCGCCCGTGAAGTTGAACCGGATCGTTCCGTCGGGGAGCCCGTTCGGGCCGTAGCGCTTCACGAGCTCGCCCGAGAGCATCGCGCCGGTGGCGCGGTTCTCGTTCTTGATCGGGAACGCGGCGCGCACGGCGCGCTTGCGCTCGAGCGCGGGCTCGGAGACTTCGATCAGCTTGCGGTCGAGCACGTGCTCGATCGGATGGTGCTGATGCGTCACCTGCCGCACGGCCACCGTGGAGGCGACCTTCGGCCGGAACAGGAGCGCCTTGAGGTCGAGGGTGCACGCCTTCCAGTGATCGGACATGTCGCGCTGCCTGAGCAGGTCGACGCGGCCCACCAGCTCGTCGATCGTTCGCACACCGAGCTTCGCCATGAGCTGGCGCGCTTCCTCGGCGACGAAGAAGAAGTAGTTGACGACGTGCTCGGGCTGGCCCTTGAACTTCGCGCGGAGCACCGGATCCTGCGTCGCCACGCCGACGGGGCAGGTGTTCAGATGGCACTTCCGCATCATGATGCAGCCTTCAACGATCAGCGGCGCCGTGGCGAAGCCGAACTCCTCGGCGCCGAGCATCGCCGCGACGACCACGTCGCGCCCGGTCTTGAGCTGCCCGTCGGTCTGCAGCCGCACCCGGCCGCGCAGATCGTTCTGCACGAGCGCCTGATGCGCTTCGGCCAGGCCGAGCTCCCAGGGCGCGCCCGCATGCTTGATCGACGAGAGCGGTGAGGCGCCCGTGCCGCCCGAATCGCCAGAGATGAGGATGATGTCGGCGCGCGCCTTGGCGACGCCCGCCGCGATCGTGCCGACGCCGACCTCGGAGACGAGCTTCACCGA
>DATFOL010000377.1:0-12254 GCA_035265545.1 Gemmatimonadaceae bacterium
TCGCCCTCGAGCATCTCGCTATGGAATACGGCTCGGAACGACGGCGGGTGCAAGTGACCAAGCTGCGCGGCGTCCACTTCCACGGCGGCTACCACGACTTCCGCATCTGCACGGGCGGGATCGAGGTCTATCCCCGCGTGCGCAGCACCCGTCCCACGTCGCGGCCGCCGGTCGAGCAGGTGAGCAGCAGCTCCCCGGCGCTCGATGCACTGCTGGGCGGTGGGCTGGATCGCGGCACCAGCACGCTCATCATGGGAGCTGCCGGCACGGGGAAGACGGTGTTGACGGTGCAGTACATGGTCGCGGCGGTGCAGCGGGGCGCGCGTGTCCGTCTCTTCATGTTCGACGAGCGCGTCCACACCTTCCGGTCGCGCGCGGAGAGCCTGGGCATCGATCTCTCCGACGCCTTCGCCAGCGGACGGCTGTCCATCACGCAGATCGAGCCGGCGTCGATGTCGCCGGGCGAGTTCGCCAACGAGGTCGTGCGCGCGGTCGAGCGTGACGGCGTCTCGATGATCGTCATCGACTCGGTGAACGGCTACATGAATGCCATGCCCGACGAGCGGCTGCTGGGCGTGCAGCTCCACGAGCTCTTGAGCTTCCTCGCGAATCACGGCGTGACGAGCATCCTCACATTGGTCCAGCGCGGCGTGTTCGGCGGCCCGGTCGACGAGGTGGCTGACGTGAGCTACCTGGCCGACACGGTGGTCCTCCTGCGCTACTTCGAGTACCAGGGCGCTGTCCGGGGCGCGATCTCCGTCGTGAAGAAGCGGAGCGGCGAGCACGAGCACACGATTCGCGAGTGCCGCGTCGCCCAGGGCGGGCTGGAGGTAGGTGCGCCCCTCTCGGCGTTCCGCGGAGTGCTCACGGGCGTGCCTGAGTACACCGGCCAGGGCGCGCCACTGATGAGTGGAGGGCCGGAGCACCCGTGACCGCCGCCGACTCGCGGTCGTTCGCGGTCGGGGTGCTCACGCCGAGCGGCAGCGATGGCGGGCTCGCCGTCCGCGTGCTCGCCAAGACCGGCATCGAAGCCATCGCGTTCCCCGACATGTCGTCTCTCTGCGCGGCGATCGACGCCGGTCTGGGCGCCGTCGTCATCGCGGAGGAAGGGCTGGTTCGTGCGCAGCGCTCCACCCTCGATGCGACGCTCGCCACCCAGCCGGCATGGTCCGACCTCCCCGTCGTGCTGCTGCTGTCGGAGGGAGAGCTGTCGCGCGCCATCTCGCCGGACATCGCCGAGGTGGCGATCCGGGCGAACGTCACGCTGCTCGAGCGACCCGTGCGCATCGCCACGCTCGCGACGACGCTCCGGTCGGCGCTCCGCGCGCGCATGCGCCAGTACGATGTGCGCGACTCGATCGCCGAACGCCAGATGACCGAGGAGCGTTTGCGGGCGACCGTCCTCGCGGCGCCCTATCCGCTCATGCTGCACGCGGAAGACGGTACGGTGCTGCAGCTCAGTCGCGCGTGGTCCGACCTCACGGGCTACGGTGCCGAGGAGATCACCACCACGGGCGAGTGGACGGCGCGAGCCTACGACGATCCGGCCACCGGCGAGACCGTGACCCGACATGACCCCACGTTTGCCGACGACGCGATGGGTACGCCGCGCGACCTCGGCGAGCGGACGGTGCGCACCCGCGAAGGCGGTGAGCGCATCTGGCGCTTCCAGTCCGTGGCGCTCGGCCGTCTGCCGGACGGGCGCCGCCTCCGGCTCGTCGCCGCCGTCGACGTGACCGAGATGCGCGCGCTGATCGCGGCGGAGCGCGAGGCGCGTGTCGCGGCAGAGGAGGCCAACAAGGCGAAGATGGACTTCCTCGCCGTGATGAGCCACGAGCTGCGCACGCCGCTCAACGCGATCGGCGGCTACACCCAGCTGCTGGAGCTGGGGATTCACGGGCCGATCACGGATGATCAGCGCAATGCCCTTGCACGCATCCGGAGGAGCGAGATGCACCTGCTCGGATTGATCGAGGACGTGCTCAACTTCGCGAAGATCGAGGCGGGCCGCGTCAGCTTCGATCTCGAGCCGGTGCCGGTGGCGACGCTCGTCGAGGGGTTGTCCAGCCTGGTCGAGCCGCAGATGCGGAGCAAGCGGCTGCGGTTCGAGCGTGTCGAGCCGCCCGACGTGACTGCGTTCACGGACGTGGAGAAGGCGCGGCAGATTCTGCTCAACCTGCTCTCGAACGCGGTGAAGTTCACGCCGGCGGAGGGTCTGATTCGCATCGACTTCAACGTGCGAGACGGATGGGTCGACGTGTGCGTGGTCGACACCGGGATCGGCATCTCCGAAGACAAGCTGGAGTCGGTGTTCGAGCCATTCGTCCAGGTCCGGAGCTACGCGGTGAGCGAGGGAGGCACCGGCCTCGGGCTCGCGATCAGCCGCGACCTTGCGCGAGCAATGGGGGGAACGCTCACGGTGAAGAGCGCACCTGCGAAGGGCTCCACGTTCACGCTGGCGCTGCCCACGGTGACCTCGACGGCTTCGCCATTGGCGTGAGACATGCGCACCGCGTCAGCTCACCAGCACTCCAGCGAGACCTCATGCCCATCAGTCGACGCTGCGCTGCCTGCGCGGCACTCTGCGCGTTCATAGCGGTCGCGATCCCGGCCTGTCGGCCCAACCTGGTCGGCGGGCGGAGCGCCAGCGCGGACCTGGTCGATACGGCGGGACGATCGGTCGGCACGCTGAGCCTGCGGGAAGCGTCCGGTGGCTCGCTGCGAATCGACGGCCAGATGCGCGGGCTGCCAGTGGGCACGCACGGAATCCACTTCCACGCAACCGGACAGTGTGATGCCACGGGGGCGTTCGCCTCGGCCGGGCCGCACTTCAATCCTGCGTCGCGCAAGCACGGGCTCGAGAGCCCGGACGGTCCGCACGCGGGCGACCTTCCGAACCTCGCGATCGGCGCCGGTGGCACGGGCAACTTCCGGACGAACACCACGCGCGTGTCCCTCGGCAGCGACGCCGCATCGCTGCTCGATGCGGATGGAAGCGCGGTGGTCGTTCACGTCGCCCAGGACGATCAGCGCACCGACCCTTCAGGAAACAGCGGCGCGCGGATCGCGTGCGGCGTCATCGTGGTGCGCTGAGTCCCGCTGACCCGCGAGGACGCCCCATGGTGCGTAACGCGTCCGCGTCCGAGAGCGCGAAACGCGAACGGCCGATCCGGCGAATCGCGCCGGCGTCGCACAGCGCGCGGAGGGAACGCACGAGCACCTCACGCGCCGTCCCTAGCTGGTCGGCGAGCGCCGCCTGGCTCATGCCCAGCTCGATCACACCCGCATCGTCGCGGTTGGCCACGTCGCACAGGTAGGCGGCCAGACGAGCCGTCACCGTGTAGGCGGAGAGCTCGTCCAGCCGCTGCAGCACGACATGCGCTCGCCGCGCCAGCCGACTGAGCGCGAAGCGCGCGAATTCCGGTTCCTCCCGAAGGAGTCGCTCCACGACGTCGAGCGAGAGCACCGCGCAGCGCACCGCGCTGACGGCCGTTGCCGTGGCCGGGTACGGGCCACCACCGAACACCGGGATCTCCCCAAGCACCCCGCCCACGTCTTCGAAGTGCAGCACGGAAGACGCTCCTTCGACGCGGCGTGCGACTCGTACTCGGCCGCCGAGGACGAAGTGGAGCGCTGCGGGAGCGTCTCCTGCACGGAACAGTACCGCGTGGCGTACGTAGCGGCGGCTGACCGCCGCGACGGCGATCCGACGCGCGATGGGCGCCGAGAGGCCGGCCAGGGCGGGGAACTGCGCGAGTGACGGCGCGTCAGACGCCTGCATTGGTGCACCGTGCCTGATGGATGGAACCATGGTTCCAGCGCTCCGCACCGACGCGGCGCATACTCGATCGAAGGTCCTGCACGATGGTCCACGCGGTCGTCTCAGACATTCGGAGCTCGTCCATGCGCCCGGTCATCACTGTCATCCTGTTCGTCATTCTGGCTCTCCCGGTTCGCGGCTCCGCGCAATCACACGATGCCCACGACCACTCGTCGGCGACCCGGAAGGATTCTGCCTTCGGGGCCATGCAGGCGCGAGGGAAGCAGGCCATGGGTGTGGACCAGTACACCTCGGTCCACCGATTCGACGACCTCGAGGACGGCGGCCGGATCGAGCTGCAGCGGGATCGCGACGACGTCGAGGGCGTCGCAGCCATCCGCGTGCACCTTCGGGCCATCGCTCGCGCGTTCGCCGTCGGCGACTTCTCCACCCCCGCCACGGTCCATCTCGAGTCCGTGCCGGGATCCGCGACCATGCGCGCACGCCGGCGTGCGATTCGATATGAGCCCGTCGATCTTCCACGGGGCGCGGCACTGCGCATCCACACCAGAGACTGGGAGGCCATCGCGGCCGTCCACCAGTTCCTCGCCTACCAGCGCAGAGAGCACCGCGCCGCGGGCGCGACCGTGAAGGTGCACTGACCGCGCGGCTCCGTGGGCTGACTTGCGTGGCCGGCACGGCTGGCGGCCACTAATATCCGGTATGGGGACAGCGCAGCACGACGTCCAGGCGCACGGGCACGATCACGGCCACGCGCACGACCATGCGCACGACCATAGCGGTCATTCGCACGGTCACGTGCCCCGCAGCTTCGATCGCGCCTTCGCGATCGGCGTCGGGCTCAACGTCGCGTTCGTCGTCGCCGAGGTGGTGTTCGGACTGCGCACGCAATCGCTGGCGCTCATCGCCGACGCCGGACACAACCTCGGCGACGTCCTCGGGCTGGTGCTCGCGTGGGCGGGCACGGTGCTCGCGCGCCGAGAGCCGACGCCGCGGCGCACCTACGGCATGCGGCGCTTCTCGATTCTCGCCGCGATCGCCAACGCTGGGCTCCTCCTCATCGCCGTCGGCGCGATCATCGTCGAGGCGGTGGAGCGGCTGCGCCATCCGGCGCCCGTCGCCGGTGGGATCGTGTCGGTCGTCGCCTCGGTCGGCATCGTCATCAACCTCGGCACCGCGCTCGCGTTCATGCGCGGCCGCGACCGTGACCTCAACATTCGTGGCGCGTTCCTGCACATGCTCGGCGACGCCGCGGCATCCGCCGGGGTCGTAGTCGCCGGATTGCTCATCGGCGTCACGGGGCTCCTCTGGATCGACCCGGTCGTGTCGCTCCTCCTCGCGGCATTGATCACGTGGAGCACCTGGGGGCTCGCGAGGGATTCCGTGAACCTCGCGCTCGACGCGGTACCCGCCGGCATCGACCCGCATGAGGTGGACGCGATGCTGCGCGGCCTCGAGGGGGTCGTCGAGGTGCACGACCTCCACATCTGGGGAATGAGCACCACCGACGTCGCGCTCACCGCGCACCTCATCCGCCCGTGCCACGGCGGCGAGGATGCGCTGCTGGCGACCGCGACGCGGGAGCTTCGCGACCGCTTCGGCATCGCGCACGCGACACTGCAGGTGGAGCAGGGGCTTGCCATCCATCCATGCGATCTGGCGACGCCCGGAAGCGTCTGAGATCCGTTCGCCGACGCCGCGCGTAGCACGACCAGGGCCGCTGTTCCCTTCGCCGCGGTTCCGGTGCACACTTCCCGTTCCTTTCCCGAGCGACGCCCGCCGTGGCTAACCTCGTCAAGCGCAATCACTGGATCATCCGGCTGACGCATTGGGTCAACGTCGTCGCCGTGACGCTCATGGCCGGCAGCGGCATGCGCATTTTCAACGCGCATCCGGCATTCGCCAGGCCCGGCGAGACGTTCGCGCTCAATCCGTGGGAGGGCACGCCGATCCCCGCCTGGCTCACCTTCGGCCAGTGGCTCGGCGGGGCCCGGCACTGGCACTTCGCCGCAATGTGGCTGCTCGTGGCGAACGGGCTTCTCTACCTTGGCTTCCTCTTCTTCCACGGCGAGTGGCGCGACATCGTGCCCCGTCGCGGCGATGCGCGCGATACGATCGAGATGATCAAGTTCTACCTGTTCGTTCGGCGCGATCACCCGCACCAGGAGAAGCACAACGCGCTGCAGAAGTCGGCGTACTTCGCAATGGCAGTGCTCGGCGTCGTCATCGTGCTCAGCGGGCTCGCCATCTGGAAACCGGTCACGCTGTGGTTCGTGACCGCACTCTTCGTGAATTACAAGTGGGCGCGGTTCGTCCACTTCGTCGCGATGGCCTTGCTGCTGCTGCTCGCGCTGGTACACGTGTTCATGGTCTTCGCGGTCGATCCCTACTCGCTGCGCGCGATCGTGACCGGGTGGTACGACCGCGCACGCTCACCGGAAGCGCGCAACGCGCGGCCGTTCTATCACCTGTTCGGCCCTGCCCGCTCGGGGTCGTCCAGCGAGGTACCACCCTCATGAGCATCGATCGCCGGCGCTTTCTCACCGTCACGGCCGCCTCGATCACCGGGTCGGTCCTCGCGGCGTGTGACAAGAACCCGCAGAAAGCGCAATCGCTGCTTCGGCTCGCCGAGCGGGCGAACGAGCGCGTCGAAGATGGCCTGTTCCGGCACTCGGCGATGAATCGCGTGAGCGCCGATGCACCGGTTGCCGGGAGCAGCTTCCCCAAATACTTCATCTCGCCCCGCGTGCCCGTGTGGGACGCGGCCGCGAACGGGGCCTGGCGACTCGAGGTGAGCGGCGCGGTGCGACGACCGCTCTCGCTCTCGCTCGACGAGCTCATGAAGCTGCCCCGAGTCACGCAGAAGGTGGATCACTTCTGTGTCGAGGGATGGAACGCGCGCGCAACCTGGTCGGGCGTCCGGGTGAGCGACCTCGCGCGCGCCGCCCAGATCACCCCGGACGCCCAGTTCGTCGATTTCGCCGGCTTCGACAAGGACTATCACGAGAGCTGGGACATGAAGAGCGCGATGCATCCCCAGACCCTCGTGGCGTACGGGATGGACGGCTATCTGCTCACGCCGGCCCACGGTGCGCCAGCACGCGTCCACTCACCGGTGAAGCTCGGCTACAAGAACACCAAGTATCTCACACGCGTGGTGTTCATGCCGGTGCGGAACGGCGGCTTCTGGAGCGACCAGGGCTACGAGTGGTACGCCGGCACCTGATCGTGCGGAGCGCGGAGCTTGCAATGGGGTGAGGCTCCACATTCCTCACCTGTCTCACTCTGCGTCCAGATGCCTGATACCTCAGCCGTCTCGCACGATCCCAATACCGGCCGCTTCGAGATTCGCACCGACGAAGGCACGGCCCTGCTCACGTACCTGCGCCACGGCACCGAGCTCGAGATGATGCACACCGAAGTCCCCCAAGCACTCGAAGGGCGGGGCTATGGTGCCGCGCTCGCCGAGGCTGCGCTCGATTATGCGCGCCAACAGGGAGCCAAGGTCAGGCCGTCGTGTCCTTTCGTCGCCGCGTACATCCAGCGACACCCCGCGTACGAGGATCTGGTGACCGACTAGTCCTGCGCGCGCCGGGCCGGTGCAGGGGGGACCCGCGTCGCCTTCATGCACCATCGCTCGATCTCGAACGTCGACATGGTGCGCCAGTCGGGGGGGTAGGGCGCGAGCCGACGCTTGTCTCCCTCGCTCGACTCGAAGACGAGCCAGCCGCCGCGACGCCGATCCTTCTCCAGCATCTTCGACAGCGTCTGCGTCAGCGACGGAGTCCCGATCTCACGGACCGTCCAATCCACACCGACCGAATCGGTGAAGGAGCGAGACGTGATGAGCTGAGACATGGGCCTCAGGGCAAGAAGGATGGGCCGCGGTGACTGGCCGCGGCGCCTGCACGTGATGTTTACTGGTACTGAATGTACAGCGGCCTGGGGTTCAAGCGCAGCACCTCGGCGGGCGTCAGCAGGGGATTGCCCGTCTTGGTGTCATTGTGATAGAAGAGCTTGAACCCCGTGAACTGCACCGGCTCCGCCTTCACGTAATCATGGTAGGAGTCGAACTTGAGCCAGGGCGGTCCCCAGCCGTCCATGTCCATCACCACCTGCACGTGGGGGGTGAACCTGATCTTCTGAGCATTGGTCACCATCTTTCGAGTGAACCGATGCACGATCAGGATCTTCGGCGGCAGGTTCTTCGATCGTGCGATCTCATCGAGGAAGTCCACGGCCCAGTTGATGTCCGCGGCGTCGAGCGTGCCGATCTTCCGCCCTGGCACGGCCCCCGATGTGGCCATCGCGAACTCGGGATCGAGCGCGAGGTGGACATCCGGGTTTTCGAGGAACGGACGGAGCCTCGGCAGCTCGGCCTGCACCGAGCTCTTGCCCACCTGAACGTCCACGAAGAACAGCGCCTTCCGCGACCTGGCCCACGAGTGGACCTCGTTCACGAGCGAGTCGCGCATCCAGAGTCGATAGAGTCCGTTCTTGCCGGGCGCACCCTGGGCCACCGTCACGATCAGGTGCAGAGCCGGCACCACCGGGTGCGACGGGTCGGCCTTCGCCCAACGCGCCACCTCGCGATCCAGCATCGAGAGCATCTGGTCCTTCGAGTACTCGCCAAGCACTCCCATCTTCTTCGAGAGCGGATTCCCGTAGTACGCGACGACGCGCCTCGATGGGAAGATCGCTCCGGGCAGTGGCGGAGGCATCTTCACGGGCCATTTCCGGTCCAGCACGCTGTCGGGGCGGGTCATGCTGGCCAGCGCGACGCTGTCGCGACGCGACCGCTTTGGCACCTCACCCTCGGCCGCGGGCTCGCCCGTCGAGGCAGTCGACGGCAGCACGGAATCTCTCCGTCCTTCGCTCCCAGCCTCGCCAGCCGCCCCGACCTGCGGATCGGCGGTGGGCGCCGCGTTCGGGCGGTCATAGCAGGCGGCCGCGCCGAAAACTCCGGTGATGACGAGGGCGCGACGCGCGAGGAACAGGTTCATGGGGACTACGATGGCAGAGGTGAGCCGGACCGGAAACCCGGCGGCGTCATCCTAGCGATGGATCGTGCAACCACCAAGCCCCGATCGGTCCGCCTTCGGCTTCCGCGGCGTGCGCGGGCGCGGCACGAGTCAGGGGAATTGGTGCTCGAACGCCTCGCGCGCCGTCTTCAGCTCCGAGGATGCTGCGCTCGTCGCGGATCGCTCGAGGGTGCTAGTCGCACCGCTGACTCGCCGCAGTAGTTCCGAGAATGGGTAGCGAGCCGACGCCACGGAGTAACGGAAGGACTTTCCTTCGAGCCGCGCACCCGAGAACCACACCGAGACCGCGTCACTTCCCTCGTGGTAGTGAAACGACGACCGATACACGAGGTCCCGAATCGGCTCGAACTCGCCAGGGCCGAGTAGTGGCGTCGGCGACACCGTCCAAGTCGTGCCATCCGTGCTTCGCGCGAAGTACACCGCCGACTGAGAGCAGGTCGTTCCCTGCGGATACGCGGCGATGAGCGCCCAGTACTCCGACTTGGCCGCGACGTATTGCACGTCCCAGTGCCAGGGTACGCGTCGCGGAACGCGAAGCTCTACCGGTTCGGGCGCGCTCCATGCAATTCCGTCCGCGGAGCGCCGCTGCTGCAGCACGAGCTCAGTGGGAAGGGAGTAGCAGCCCTGCGCGGCTGCATTGACGGTCCACATTCGCCACGACGCCGCGCTCTCGCGCACCACAGCCGGCGAGATCAGCGAGTAGCGAACATCGGAGACGACGAGGTGAGCGGGCGACCACTGCACGCCGTTCCGGCTCGTGGCGAGAAAGAGCTGGTCGTTTTCTCCGGTCGTTTGCCGGTAGTACATCCGAAGCTCGTCCCGCTCGGCGTCGTGGACGATGTCGGGATCGGACATGTAGCCGAAGCTCGGCGGTGCGACGATCGGGTTGGTGACGCCGGCCGGTACGGTCATCTCACGCGACGACTCGCCTTGGTAGATCGACGGGTTCTCGTACTTCGGGTTGCCACCGGGATACGGAGTGGCGGCGATCCAGTAGCGCTTTCCCTGCCATCGGCCTGGGAACACGGCGACGTCGGGGTGCACGATCTGGCCGGAGCCGTCGTAGGTCACGGCTGGAATGAGCGTCGGCGCCACGAGGGCGGCGCCGGGTGTCTCGGCCTCGTCGAGCTCGTTGATGCCGTCGGGAGCGAGGATGGGTTCGCTGACGCTCTCGCCCCCCGAGCATGCCGCGAAGGTGATCGTGGCGGAGGACAGGATGAGTGTGTGAAGAAGGGCGTCGAGCCACTTCCACCGGCCGCGTGCCACTGTCCCGCGCCTTCCGGCCCTCGTCGTCGAGGGGACTGCACGTGCTTGCTCCGGCGACATCTCACTCCTGTACGTCGAGTCGGGCGGTCGGTGCTGGCCAGCGAAGCGTGCCCCGCCAGTGCGTCATCGCTCCCCGGTCCTTCGTCCTTCCGGAAGAGCGGAACAGCGGGCTCGGCGGCGGAAGGCGGATTATGGCATCCGGCCGGCGGAAATGCCAGATTGGGGTACTTCATTTGTTTACCGCGTTCGCGTGCTCCGCTTGACGGACCGCCGCGGCCATGTCAGGCTGTTGGCTTCGCCGTCGCTCCGACGCAGGGGATCACATGTGCGGCATAGCAGGGTTCTGGTCGCCCTCTCTCTCGGCTTCCGATCGTAGGGAGGCAGTGCGCGGGATGACGCTCCGGCTCGCGCATCGCGGGCCGGACGCCGACGGCCATTGGGTACCTGCCGACACACCGATCGCCCTCGGCCATCGCCGCCTCTCGATTCTCGATCTGTCCGCCACCGGCGCGCAGCCGATGTGGTCGGCGAACGGGCGCTACCTCATCTCGTTCAACGGCGAGATCTACAACTTCCGGGATCTGCGCGAGCGGCTGCACGCCGCCGGTGCATTGTTTCGCGGAACCTCTGATACGGAGGTGCTCCTCGCCGGCTTCGAAGCGTGGGGGATCGTCGGCACGCTGCGCGAAGCCACCGGAATGTTCGCGCTCGCAGTGTGGGACGTGCGCGACCAGGAGCTCTTCCTCGCTCGCGATCGCGTCGGTGAGAAACCGCTCTATTACGGGGTGTGCGAGGACTCACTGGTCTTCGCATCGGAGCTCAAGGCGCTGCACCATCATCCGCACTGGAAGGGGGACATCGATCGCGGTGCGGTTGCCCTTCTCATGCGCTACGGCTACGTCCCAGCCCCGTATTCGATCTACCGCAACATCGGCAAGGTCACACCAGGCACGGTTCTGCGATTTCGTCCGCGCGACGGCTTCGTGCCCTCGGCCACCACGTACTGGTCGGCCCTCGCCATCGGGCAGGCCGGGGTGGCGCGGCCGACGCTGAAGTCCGATGCGGAGCTGATCGACGAGCTCGATAAGCTGTTGCGCCGAGCCGTCGCCGATCAGATGGTGGCCGACGTACCGCTGGGCGCCTTCCTGTCGGGGGGAATCGACTCGACGACCGTCGTCGCGATGATGCAGGCGCAGAGCAAGGCGCCCGTGCGCACGTTCTCCATCGGGTTCTTCGATCCGAAATTCGAGGAGGCACGGCACGCTCGCGCCGTCGCGGCGCACCTCCGAACGATTCACACCGAGCACTATCTCAGCGCGGAAGAGTCGATGCGCGTGATCGACCAGCTTCCGACCATGTACGACGAGCCCTTCGCCGATTGGTCGCAGATCCCGACGTACCTCGTGTCGACGCTCGCGCGCGACGCCGTCACGGTCGCGCTCACCGGCGACGGCGGCGACGAGCTCTTCGGCGGCTACGACCGATACGTCGGCCTCGACAAGATCTGGCGACGACTGCGGCTGCTCCCTCGGCCGGCGCGGCTCGCACTCGCGCGGCGCATCGACGTGGTCGACCGGCTCGACGCGCGGCGCTGGAACCCGGTCCGCTGGCAGCGCGACGAGTCGCCGATGTCACGCCATGCGCATCGCCTCGTCGTGAAGGCGCGAAAGCTGGTTCGGCTGCTGCGGTGCGAGTGGCGGGAAGACCTCTACCAGGAGCTGCTCTCCTCCTGGTCCGACACCAAGCGCCTCGTCCCGGGTGCCAACGAGCTGCCCACGGCGATCACGGACGTGTCCAACCTGATGCCGTCGGCGACGTTCGCGCAGCAGATGATGCACCTCGATCTGATGTTCTATCTGCCGGACGACGTCCTGGTGAAGGTGGATCGCGCCGCGATGGCGGTGAGCCTCGAGACGCGCACGCCCTTCCTGGATCATCGGGTCGTCGAGTTCGCCGCGAGTCTCCCGTTGCGCGTCAAGCTGCGCGACAAGCAGTCCAAGTGGATCCTGCGACAGCTCCTCGACCGCTATGTGCCGCGTGAGTTCGTCGAGCGTCCCAAGATGGGGTTCGGCGTTCCACTGCACGATTGGCTTCGTGGTCCACTGCGCGAGTGGGCGGAGGCCAAGCTCGATCCGGCGCGCATCGCACGACACGACGTATTCGAT
>DATFOL010000378.1:0-10429 GCA_035265545.1 Gemmatimonadaceae bacterium
GTGTTCGGCAGCAGCTTCGCCAGCTCCGTCAACGCGCCCTGTGCCTGGGTGATGGAGCGCATCTCCATCCAGTGGCCGAACAGCATGATCGTCACGAGCGACGCGAGCTCCCACCAGAGCGACATCGCGCGGAAGCCGAGCGTGACGGCGACGCTGAACAGGAAGGCGACGGTGATGGCGAGGGAGATGAGCGTCATCATCCCCGGCTGCCGGTCGGCGAGCTCGCTCCGCGCACCTTGCAGGAACACCCAACCACCGTAGAAGAACACGGCGGTGCCGAACACGACGGGGATCCAGCGCGCGTAGGGAACCGCCGGTGGCGTGAAACGAAGGACGCGCGGGATCATCTCGCCCCAGACGAGCGTGGGGATCGTCAGGAGCAGGGTGAACCAGAACTTGTTGCGGAACATGGCCACGGAGTGGCCGGCATGTTTGTCGTGGCCGGCCTGCTCGGTGTGCTCGGCGCCGCCAACGTGCTCGGCGCGGCCCGCGTGCTTGGCATGGCCGGCGTGCTCGGCATGGCCCCCGCGCGCCTCGCGGTCCGGGTGGCCCTCGTGCCTGTCGTGATGGCGCTCTCGGTCCATACGGGGATCATGGGGGCGTGCGGCCACGGATGGATAGTCCACCTCGAGCCGTCGCCGTCCTGACCGCGCGACTGAAATCGAGACGCGCTTGCCTCCCGACCGAGAACGTGCAGATCCCTCGACTCGCTGCGCTCGCTCGGGATGACGAGGGACTCGCTGCGCTCGCTCGGGATGACACTGGCCCCGCGCTCGCTCGGGATGACACCAACAGCATCCCGTGTGGCTGCGTCTCAGTCGGTCCGAATCGACGACATCGGATCCAGCGTGGCGGCGCGCCACGCGGGCAGCGCAGCGGCCGCGAGTGCGGCACCAGCGAGGATTGCCGTCGCAAGCGCCCAGGTCACCGGGTCGAGGGGCGAGACGCCGAAGAGGAAGGGCGTCACCCATCGCGTCGCGAGATACGCGATAGCCCCGCCGACCATGACGCCGGCAGCCACCAGACGGCCGGCCTCGCCGAGCACGAGCCGCATCACGCGGCCGCGCGCGGCGCCGAGCGCGATGCGGACGCCGATCTCCTTGCGGCGCTGCGCCAACATGTAGCTCATGGTACCGTAGAGTCCGACCACGGCGAGCAGCAGCGCGAGGGTGCCGAAGAACCCCGACAGCGTCGCCAGCAGCCGCTCGCGGGCGAGCGAGGCGTCCACCTGCGCGGCGAGCGTGGTGTACGTGATGGAGAAGGTCGGATTCAGCTGCGCCATCACGCCGGTCACCGTCGGGATGAGCGACGTCGCCGTGGACAGCCCACGGAGCTCGAGGTTGATGGAGGGCGAGGCGGCACCCGCATCCTGAGCCATCGGCAGATACACCACCTCGCGCATGTCCTCGCGAAGCGAGCGATACTTCGCGTCGCGCACCATGCCGATCACCGTGACCTGCTGCTCGCCGCCGGGGCCGTTATTGATTCCTATCCGTCGGCCCACGGGATTCGCACCGCCGAAGAACTTGCGAGCCATCGCTTCGTTGATCACCACGACCGGGGGCGCGCCAGCCACGTCGTGGACGCCGAAATCGCGGCCGGTAAGAAGACGGGTGCCGAGCGTCGCGAAGTAGCCGTCGCTCACCGCATTGAAGAACGCGCTGGCGTCACGACGGTTCTTCGGCGTGTACCCGTCCACCGACACTCCACCGTTCCAGCCCGCGCCGCTGATCGGTGTGATCGCCGAGGCGCCTACCGACCGGATGCCAGGCGTCGCGCGAAGTCGCTCGAGCATCGCCTGCTTGACGGTGCGGAGCTGTTCCTCTGGATAGTGAGCGTCACGCATGTCCACCGACGCGAGCAGCACACCGTTGCGCTCGAAGCCGGGGTCGAGCGTCGTCAACGTCTTCAGCGTCGAGAGGAGAAGGCCGGCGCCGAGCAGGAGCACGAGCGAAAGCGCGATCTGTCCGACGACGAGCGACTTTCCCGACGTGAAGCGGCCGCGCACGTCGTCGGCGCCCCCGTCGTTCGCCGTCATCGCCGAGTGCAGGTCGACGCGCGTCGCCCGCCACGCCGGAGCGAGGCCGAACAGGAGTGCCGTCGCCGTCGCGACGGCCAGCGTGAACGCGAGCACCCGGCCATTGATCGCGAGATCGAGGAACACCGAGGTGTCGCGCGTCGAGAGGAGACGCAGGAGGAGACTCGCGGCCCACTTCGCCAACAGCAGACCGAGGGCGCCGCCGACGAGCGCGAGCAGCACGCTCTCCGTGAGGAGCTGGCGTACGAGCCGCACGCGCCCCGCACCGATCGCCATGCGAATGGCGATCTCGCGCCGCCGGCCCACCGCGCGCGCCAGCAACAGGTTTGCGACGTTGGCGCACGCGATGAGCAGCACGATGCCCACCACGGCGAGCAGCGTGATCAATGCCGTTCGATACTGCAGCCGCATGTCGGAATAGCCCGTCGCCGCCGGACTGACGTTGAGTGCGCCCCGCACGAACTCGCGCTGGTCCTGGTCGCTCATGCCCGGAGGGACCGCGGCCGTGAACACCGCCGGTGCGATCGCCGCGATTCGGGCACGAGTCTGGGCCACGGACAAGCCGTCGTGCTGCCGGCCCATGACGCGCAGGTACCACTGCTGGCGGTCGTCCAGTCCGCCGCCTCCACCGTCGACGATCGCCTTGGCGCAGAGCGGCGCGTAGAGCTGCACCGCGTGTCCGACCTCGATGCCCGAGAACCCGGGATCAGCGACGCCGACGATCTCGAATGGATGGCCATCGAGCGAGATCGTCTTCCCGACGACGCCAGCGTCGCCGCCGTAGGCGCGCTCCCAGAAGCCGTGCGACAGCACGGCGACCGGGGCGCAGCCGCGCTGGTCGTCCGCCGAATGCAGCAGGCGTCCCGCCGCTGGTCGCACGCCGAGCACGTCGAAGAAGCCGCCGCTGATCCATGTGCCCTCGACCGGGCGCGCCTCGCCGCCACTCGCGAGGTCGAATCGCTGGCGTGCGAAGGCGAACATTCCCGAGAACGTGTCCTGCCGGTCGCGCAGCGCCTCCCAGAGCGGGTTCGAGAACTCGTCCACGCGCCCGTCGCCCATCGAGATCTGCACCAGCTGCTCCGGATGGCGCACCGGCAGCGAGCGCAGCATCACCGCATCGACGACGCTGAAGATCGCGGTGTTGGCTCCGATCCCCAGTGCGAGGGTGATCACGGCGATCGCCGCGAAGCCCGGATTGTTGCGCAGGCCCCGCCAGGCGTAGCGCACGTCCTGTCGGATCGCGTCGAGCCGCTCGAGTCTGGCCATTCGCGTTTCCCGCCGCATGGCGGACCGATGAAGCCGATGGCGTACCTCATCGCGCAATCCGAAGCGCGCTTCGGCCTCGGCCCGCGCTGCATCAGGACTGTGCCCCTCGCCTATCAGCTGCCTGGCGCGCAGGGCGATGTGCAGACGGATCTCCTCGTCCATGTCGGCCGTCGTCGAGCGGTCGCGCCGTACGGCGAGCCGGAAGAGCCGTCGGATGCCGGGTCGGATCTCGGGTGGCCGCATGATCGTCTCCTCAGGCCGGACCGGCGGCTCGGGTGAGAATGCCGGTCACCGTGTCGGCGTAGCGCACCCACTGCGCGGTCTCGGCGGCCAGGTGCGCGCGTCCGGCCCTGGTGAGGCGGTAGTAGCGCGCGCGCTGGTTGTTCGCCGTCACGCCCCACTCCGCCGCCGCAAGGCCGCGCTCCTCCAGGCGGTGAAGCGCCTGGTACAACGCGCTGTCCTGCACGCCGAGCGCGCCGTCCGAGCGGCTCTCGAGCCAGGCGGTGATCTCGAAGCCGTGCATCGGCGTCCACGAGAGCGCCTTCAGCACGAGCACGTCCAGCGTTCCCTTCAGCAGCGGCAGCGTGTCGGCCATCGGTCGTACGCTCATGGGTTACAGAGTAAGAGGACAGACTCTGGCTACTATCGGGGATCGCTCGCCCGGCGTCAAGGGCAGATGGCGGTCATGCCGTCGGCGAGGAGGCGCAGGACGCCATCGCCCAGCGAGCACGCGCGCTCCGTCGGCTGTGGAGTACGGCCACACGCGCGGAGCGTCCGCCAACCAATCTCGTCGTGTTGGTGTCAGATCTGATGCACGCGAGATCTGTCCTTCACACTGCGCGCAGAACTGACGTCGCAGTCGTCGGTGCTCACCGTGCCGAGTGCGACGGTGTGCCGCGATTGCAGCACGTCGCGCCGCATGCAGCGATGACAGAGCTCCAACGCTCGTAGGTCACGCGACTGTCCAATCGGTCGAGGCCGTGTGCACCTGCGTGCTTGAATGGGCCGACTAAGCGAGCGGGCACGTGACGGCATCACACGCATAGTGGAGCAGCACACGGCATTCGTCGGCGTCACACGAACGACGCCAGGAGGAATCATGTCGCACCTCATTCCCTCGTCCCTCGCCGCGCTGCTGATTGCCTTCGCCGTCGGCTGCGGCGGACGGATGGTGCGACCGGAGGGCACTGCACCAGCCCACCGCGCGCGCTCACCTCGTGTCATCGATCGTGCCGAGATCGCGACGACCCCGGCTCGCAACGCAGAAGATCTGTTACAGCGTGCGCGGCCCCAGTTGCTGCTGCCACGCGCTGTTCGTGGGCGCGGGCTGCTGCTGTATGCGACACCGGTCGTGTACGTCGATGAGGTGCGTCAGGGCGGTGTGGAGGTGCTGCACCACCTGCCGGTGCATACGATCGTCGAGATCGTCTACCTCCCCGCCGTCGATGCCGACCGCGCCCTAGTCGGACTCCACCCAGCGGGCGCCATCATCATCCGCACCCGAGCGACGTCATCCCAGTGAGCACCGTCGCCACGACCCTCCGCCGCTCCTGTGCGGTGGGGCTCGACATGCTCCAGTCGTAGCAGCAATGCTCGAGGACCTCACCGTATCTGCGAGATGGTTGAAGTCTCAGGTCACTCGCTCCGAAGCGCGATCGAGGGCTCCACCCCGGCGGCGCGCCGCGCCGGGACGAGGCAAGCCGCCATGCTCACGACGAACAGCACGGACGTCGCGAGGAAGAAGCTCGGCATGTCCTGCGGCGCGACGCCGTAAACGAGGGTCGAGAGGACGTTCACACTCATCGTCGAGAGTGCGAGGCCGACCACCGCCCCCAGCGCGAACAGCGTCCCGCCGCGCAGAAGCACCATGGAGATCACGTCTCGCTGTCGCGCACCAAGCGCCATGCGCACGCCGAACTCGCGCGCGCGCTGGCTCACGCCGTACGCGATCACCCCGTACGCGCCGATGCCGGCGAGGATGAGCGCGATCGCCGCGAAGATCGCGAGCAGCAGCATCTGGAACCGCCGGTGACCGAGCGAGCGATCGACCACGGAGTCCAACGTTCGCGCGTCGTAGAGCGCCTGCTGCGGATCCACCTCTCTCACGGCCGCGGCGACCGACTTCGTCAGTGCCGCGGGATCGCCCCGCGCCTTCACGACGAGCGCCACACGCTCCTGCGGGCGCTGCGGATGGTTCCAGTACACCTGTGGCTGCGACTCGTCGTCCAGCCCCGTGTGGTGGACGTGCCCGACCACCCCGACGACCGTGCTCCATTGGTCGCCCTCTCCTTCGCGGAGCCGGCGGCCGATCGGGCTCGCGCCTGGCCACGCGAGGCTCGCCAGCCGCTCGTCGACGATCGCGACCTTCGGGGCGTCCGCTCCGTCGGACGCGGTGAACGAGCGTCCCTCCTTGATGCGAATCCCGAGCGCGCGAAAGTAGTCGGGCGACGTCGTGCGCGTCTCCACACTCGGCCAGGGAGCATCCGACGCGCCGTCGATCTGGACTCCCCCAGTCTGATTGCTCCCGCTGAGCGGGAGGCGGTGCACCATCCCGACCGCAAGGACGCCGGGAAGCGACTGCACTCGATCGAGGACTCGCGTGTAGAAGTCGACGACCTGCGCGTCGAGCGGGTACTGCGAGCGCGGGATCGCGATGTGGACGCTGAGAACACGATCAGGATCGAACCCCGGATCGACCTCCCGCACCGCCATGAAGCTCCGCATGAGGACCGTCGCTCCCACGAGCAGGAGCAGCGTGGCGGCGATCTGTCCGATCACGAGCAGGTCGCGGACGCGTGTGCGTCCGGGAGCGCTCGTCGCGCCGCGCGACAGATCGGTGAGGCTGGCGCTGGGTCTGGCCCTCGCTGCGTCGACGGCGGGCCAGACACCGACGAGCAACGCGACCACGATGACGACCGCCATCGAGAACCCGAGCACCGGCAGATGGATCCCGATCGCCTCGGCGCGAGGGAGGTCCGTCGGGAGGAACGGTACGATGGCGCGCACCGCCATCGCGGCGGTCAACAGGCCGAGCGCGGCGCCGAGCACGAGCAGCGGCACGAGCTCGGTGACGGATGCCTCGGCGAGCCGCCCGCGCGACGCGCCGAGCGCCGTACGAATCGCGAGCTCTCGGCGTCGGGCGACGCCGCGCGCCAGCAGCAGGTTGGTCAGGTTCGCGCAGCCGATGAGGAGCATCGCGCCGACGGCTCCCAGCAGGACGAAGAGTGGTCGCCGCACGCCGCCGACCATGTCGTCGAGAAGGGGCGCCATCCCGACCTCCATCCTTCTGTTCGCTTCGTACTGGCGCGCGAGGTCCATCGAGACGCGATGCAGGTCGGACCGCGCCTGGTCGAGCGTGACGCCTGGCTTCAGGCGGGCGATCGCCATGTACGAAGCGGAGTATCGCTGCAGATACTCGGCCGGCGGGACGGCGAGCGGCATCCACAGCTCAGCCGTCCGGCTCGGATAGCGGAAGTCGGGCTTCATGACGCCGACGACGGTCACCGGGACGCCGTTGAGTCGGATCGTCCGCCCCATGATCGACGGATCGGCGTTGAAGCGTCGGACCCACAGCCCGTGACTCAGGATGACGACGTTGTCATGTCCGATCTCGTTCTCCTCGTCGGTGAACGTACGCCCGATCAGCGGCGATACCCGGAGGACGGGGAAGAAGCTCGCCGACACGAGTGCGCCCTGGAGTCTCTCGGGCTCGCTCCGATCCAGGAAGGTGAAGCTCCGATTGGTGTGGATGACCGCGAGATCCTCGAAGACGCGGTTCTGGGCGCGCCAGTCGCGCGCGTTCGCCGCGCTGACCGCGCCGCGTCCGAGCGCGGGCTTGTAGGCGGTCCACAACCTGACCAGTCCATCAGGATCACCGAACGGGAGGGGCCGCAGTACCACTCCGTAGACGACGCTGAACATGGCCGTCGTCGTGCCGATCCCCAGCGCGAGCGTCAGCACGGCCGTGACCGTGAAGCTCGGCTGCCTGAGGAGGCTGCGCACGCCGAGGCGCAGGTTCTGACGAATGCTGCTCATGATCTCTCCCACGCGGCGGGACATGGCTTCTCCTATTCCGCCCGGAGGGCGACCACCGGATCGACTCGCGTGGCCTGTCGCGCCGGCATGTAGGCGGCCAGGGCGCCGACGGCGAGCATCGCGAGACCTGCGGAGACGAGTACGTGCGGCGCGCCCGCCTGCAGGCCGAAGATCTGCTCTCGGACCAGCCCCGTCAGACCGTGCGCCGTCAGGACTCCCACCAAAAGCCCGACGCCGACCAGGGTCAGCGCCTCGCCCACGACGGAGCGTACGAGGAGACTCTGCTGCGCTCCCAACGCCATCCGAATTCCGAACTCGCGGGTGCGGCGTGAGACGAGGACGGAGAGTGTGGCGTGAAGCGCGAGGCAGGTGAGCAGCAGCGCGATCAGGCCAGAGGCGGACGAGAGCCATGCCAGCCTGCGCTCCGCAGCGAGCCGCTCGTCGGCCAGCGCCGCCTGCGTTCTCATCTCGAACACCGGGAGGCGCTGATCCACCTCGCGGATCGCCGCCCGCACGCCGGACACCGACGCCAGGGGATCGCCGCTCGTGCGAACGGCGAAGTTCATCTGCGAGGGGCCGGCCTGTTGATACGCGAGGTACACGGTGGACGGGACCGCGTCGCGCTGGCCCGTGTACTTCGCGTCCTTCACCACTCCTACGATCTCGAACGACTCCTCCGTGGGACTCCCGAAGCTGAACCGTTCTCCGAGCGCGCTCTTCGCGCCGAAGTAATGTCTCGCGAAGGACTCGTTCACCACCGCCACCTTCGGCGCCCGCTGATCGTCGGCGGCGGTGAGGCCTCGTCCGGCGCGCACCGGCACCCTCATCGTCTCGAAGAAATTCCAGCGGACGCGGTGGAGGTAGGCGACCCCCTGTTGGATCTGCCCACCGGGACCGCGCACGAACAGTCCGTCGCCCGTTCGCTCGGAGCTCCCCGCGAGCAGAGGGTGCCGCGACAAGGTGACGGACCGGACTCCCGGCACGGCCTCGAGGCGTTCGACCAGCGTCTCGTAGAGCGTTCCAATTTCCGCCCCCTTGTAGCCGCTGAGTCGGGGGTCGACGCGGAAGAGCAGGAGGGACCGGATATCGAAGCCGAGCTCGACGCGCTGGAGATTCTGCAGCGTGCTCACGAACAGACCAGCCATCGTCAGGAGCACGAACGCGAGGCTGACCTGCGCGACCGTCATCGACGTTCGCAGCGCACCTCGACCTCCGGGCGTACTACGGCCGATCCCACGCATCGACTCGTTCGGGGCGCGGTTGGTGGTGGCCAGCGCGGGCAGCGCGCCGATCACGGTTCCCGTGATCACGGACAGGCCCACGGCGAAGCCGAGCATCCGCGCGTTGACGTGGATGTCGAGCGCCGATGCGCTCCCGAGCGGCAACACGGAGAGGAGCGCATCACTGAGCCAGAGCGTGATGATCACTCCCGCGACGGCACCCGCCACGGAGAGAACCACTCCCTCGGTCACGAGCTGACGGACGACGCGTGCGCGGCTGGCACCGAGGGCGCGTCGTACGGCGATCTCGCGGTGCCGCGACTCGGCGCGAATGAGGAGGAGACCCGCCACGTTCGCGCAGGCGATGAGCAGCAGCCCGAGCGCGACCGCGGCCAGCAGACGGAGGCGCCGGACGTAGTCCTCACGCCCGCCGGCCAGACCTCGGCTCCCGGTGCTCACCTCGAGCCGGGGGAGCGCACGTGGACCCTGGAACTCCGGCTGCGCGCGCATCGCGGCAGGCATCGCATCCCAACCTTCCAGCGCCGCGCGCTGGAAGACGACCTCGAGCTTCGCGCGGCTCTCATCGGCTCGCGCGCCGGGCTGGAGCCTCCCCATGACGTAGAGCCACCAGTTCCACGGTTCCCGCAGGTTGGAGTCGCCTGGGCGGAGCGCCGGCTCGAAGGCCAGCGGCACCGTGAGGTCAGCCGACTCGCCCAGGTCGAGCGTTCCGGAGAATGCCGCCGGTGTCACGCCCACCACCGTGAACGCCACGCCGTTCAGCTCGACCATGCGGCCGATGACGCTCGGGTCGAGCCCGAATCGGCGCTCCCAGTAGCGGTGGCTGATGACCACGACGGGTTCCGATGCGGGATCGTCGTCGGTGCGTGTGATGAGTCGCCCACGCTCGGGGGCCACGCCCAGCCGCGCGTGATAGTCCCCGGACACGACGAGACCGGATGCGATCTCCGCCTCTCCACCGGCGAAGACATTGAGCTGCTCGATGCGTGCGAACGCGAACACCGAGGCCAGGCCCGCACTCGCGTCGCGGAATCGCTCGTATCCGAGCGTGGAGAAGGACCTGCTCGTTCGCACGCCGGTTGCGGGATCGACCACTCCACGGTCATCGACGCTCCCGGCCACCTCCGCAGTAGAAGAAGACCACCCCATCAGCACGAGCCGCTCGGGATTCGCGACGGGCAGCGTGCGCAAGAGCACGGAATCGACCGCACCGAACATCGCCGTGCTCGTTCCGATCCCCAGCGCCAGGGTCAGGATGGCGATGGCCGTGACGCCAGGACTGCGGCGAAAGCCTCGCAGCGAGTAACGGAGATCGGTCAGCATCGTGGAACACGAGGAGTGTGGTCCGCGAGATGTGCCCGCGCACGATCGAACGACGGACCAGTGCGCCCACTCTAAGCGAGGCGCGTGCCTCGCGGCCGGCCTCGCCAAGTGACTCGTGTGGAACGGCTTAGCCGCAGCGCTTCTGTTGGCGCCCATCGTAGGGCGTCCGAAATCGGGAATCGTCGTCCCAGAAGCGAACACCCGCATCGTCGTCGCTCGTCCGCCATGCGTCGCGGACGTGACGCGTCGGACCGGCAGCCGCAGCCGCCTATCGGCTATGCCGGTACATCAGATCCACCAGCTCGTCGTACATCGGCTCGGCCGTCTCGGGCCCCGACTTCATCGCCGCGGTCGCGCAGTGCTTGAGATGGTTCCGCATCAGCTCGCGCCCGACCGAGCGCAGCGCCTCGTGCACCGACGAGATCTGCATCAGGATGTCGGCGCAGTAGCGATCCTCCTCGACCATCTTCTGCAGCCCGCGCACCTGTCCCTCGATCAGCCGCAGCCGCCGGACGTTGCGCGCCTTCGC
>DATFOL010000379.1:0-8041 GCA_035265545.1 Gemmatimonadaceae bacterium
GTGACCACCGCCGCGACCCTCAACGCGTGTGCCGCAGCGTTGCACGACGGCGGCGTGCGTATCGTGAGCTTCGTGACCTTCGGCCGGGCGCCGGCTTTGGGCGACCGGTGGTGACCACAGGAGAAAGACACAACATGGCAATTCGCGTCGGCATCAACGGCTTCGGCCGCATCGGGCGGCAAGTCCTTCGCGCAGCGAAGCAAGCCGGGATCACCGACCTCGACTTCGTCGCCGTGAACGACCTCACGGACACGAAGACGCTCGCGCACCTGTTCAAGTACGACTCCGTACATCGCGAGTATCGGGGTGAGGTGAAGCCGGGCGAAGGCTCGATCACCGTCGATGGCGACGAGATCAAGGTGCTCGCCGAGAAGGATCCGTCGAAGCTGCCGTGGGCCGACCTCAAGGTCGACCTCGTGCTCGAGTCCACCGGCCGGTTCACCGACGCGGAGAAGGCCAGGCAGCACATCACCGCCGGCGCCAAGAAGGTGATCATCTCCGCGCCGGCGAAGGGCGAGGACATCACCATCGTGATGGGCGTCAACGAGAAGAAGTACGACGCCAAGGCGCACAGCATCGTGTCGAACGCGTCGTGCACGACGAACTGTCTCGTGCCGATGGTGAAGGTCGTCCGCGACAACTTCGGCTTCGTGCGCGGCTCCATGGTCACGATCCATAGCTACACGAACGACCAGAACATCCTCGATCTTCCGCACAAGGACATCCGGCGCGCGCGTGCCGCCGCGATGTCGATCATTCCGACGACCACCGGCGCCGCGAAGGCGACGTCGCTCGTGATCCCGGAGCTCAAGGGCAAGATCGATGGCATCGCGGTCCGCGTGCCGACGCCGGACGTCTCGTTCACCGACCTCACCGTGGTCGTCGACAAGCCGGTCACCGTGGCCGACGTCAACGCGGCGTTCCGGAAAGCCGCCGACGGTGAGCTCAAGGGCATCCTCCAGTACACGGAAGAGGAGCTCGTCTCGTCGGATTACATCGGCAACCCGTTCTCGTGCATCCTCGACGCGAAGAGCACCAACGTCGTCGATGGCTTGCTTCTGAAGGTCTCCGGGTGGTACGACAACGAGTGGGGCTACGCGTCCCGCTGCGTCGATCTGCTGCAGTACATCGGCAAGCAGCTGTAACACGCATGAACAAGCTGACGGTACGCGACCTTGCCGCGGAGCAGCTCCGCGGCAAGCGGGCACTCGTGCGCGTGGACTTCAACGTTCCCCTGGACGCCGACCGGCACGTCACGGATGACACGCGCATCCGTGCGGCGCTCCCGACGATCGAGCTCCTCTGCGATCGAGGCGCGCGAGTCGTTCTGCTCTCGCACCTCGGGCGTCCGAAGGGGAAGCCGGAGTCGAAGTACTCCCTTCAACCGGTCGCGAAGCGGCTCGCCGAGCTGCTGCCCACACGCAAGGTGTCCTTCGTCGAAAGCACCGACAGCGACGAAGCCATGAAGGCGACCACGGACCTTCAACCGGGTGAGGTGCTCCTCCTCGAGAACACGCGCTTCCTCGGCGGTGAGGAGACGAACGACGAACGCCTGTCGCGTGCGCTCGCCGAGCTCGGCGATCTGTACGTGAACGACGCGTTCGGCGCGGCGCATCGTGCGCACGCATCGACGGAAGGCGTCGCCAAGCATCTCTCACCCGCGGTGGCCGGTCTCCTGATGGAGAAGGAGATCAACTACCTCCACACCGCGCTCGAGAGCCCGAAGCGGCCGTTCGTCGCGGTGCTCGGCGGCTCCAAGATCTCTGGCAAGATCGACGTGATCGAGGCGCTGCTCCCCAAGGTCGATGCGCTGCTCGTCGGCGGCGCGATGGCGTGCACGTTCTACAAGGCGATGGGGCTCGAGACGGGCAGGTCGCTCGTCGAAGCCGATCGCGTCGGGCTCGCGAAGTCGCTGCTCGACAAGGCGGGCACGCGGCTCATCCTCCCGCACGATGCGATCGTTGCGCCGTCGATCGAGCAGGCGCGCGCGGCCCGCGCCGTCGGGCGCGACGCCATCCCGGCAGATCAGGCGATGCTCGACATCGGGCCGCGGACCGCGGAGTCGTACGCGCGCGCGATCGCATCGGCGAAGACCGTCCTGTGGAACGGACCGATGGGCGTGTTCGAGACGCCGCCGCTGGACAAGGGCACGCGCGCCATCGCCGACGCGATGGCGAATGCCACGGCGCAGGGCGCCACGACGATCGTCGGCGGCGGTGATTCGGCCGCAGCGGTGGAGCAGGCCGGCCTCGCGGACAAGATGAGCCACGTGTCCACGGGCGGGGGCGCGTCGCTCGAGTTCCTCGAAGGCAAGACGCTGCCTGGCCTCGCGGCGCTGACGGACAAGTAGATGGCGCCGCGACGGAAGCCGGTCCTCGCGGCCAACTGGAAGATGAACCATGGGCCGACCGCCGCGTCGGCCTTTCTCGAGTCCTTCCTGAACCGGTACGCGCCGCGTGACGACCGCACCGTGATCCTGTTCCCCACTGCGCTCGCCTTCTCGGCAGCCCGCGCGGCGGCTGCGGCGCGCCCCGATGTGCGGTTCGGCGTCCAGAACATCCACTCGGCGGAGAAGGGCGCGTTCACGGGTGAGACGTCGGCGTCGATCGCGCGGGACGCCGGTGCGCAGTACGTGCTCGTAGGACACTCGGAGCGCCGGCACGTCTTCGGAGAGACCGATGCGCAGACAGCGGAAAAGGTCAGCCGCGCCGCGAGCGAAGGGCTCGTGCCGGTGCTCTGCGTTGGTGAGAAGATCGAGGAGCGCGAAGCAGGCCAGACGGACGCCGTGGTCATCCGCCAGTTGCGCGCCGCGCTCCAGTCGCTCCCCACGTCCACCACGGCTCGCATGCTCATCGCCTACGAGCCTGTCTGGGCGATCGGCACCGGGCGCACCGCGATGCCCGACGACGCCTCATCCGCACATCGCGCCATCCGAACCGAGCTTCAGGCAATCGCCGGGGCGGAGAGCGACGCGATTCCCATTCTGTATGGCGGCAGCGTCACGGCCGCCAATGCCACCGCACTGCTGGCGGCGCCCGGCGTGGACGGATTGCTGGTCGGTGGCGCGAGCCTCGAGGCGGAGAGCTGGGCGTCGATCTGCAACAGCTGAGCATTGCGCGGCCGCGTCACTTGACGCTGAGCCGTAAGTCTCGACATATTTGTAGCTTAGCCCGTTTGACGCCTCTCCAGCCTTCTCCCGCGGCATGTACACCTTCCTGCTCATCCTGCTGGTCCTCAACAGCCTCGTGCTGATCACCGCCATCCTGCTTCAGGCGGGCAAGGGGAACGGGCTCGCCGCCACCTTCGGCGGCGTGAGCAGCTCGGCGGATTCGCTGCTCGGCACGCGCCAGGCGGGCAACCTTCTGACCAAGACGAGCTGGTACGGCGGGGCGCTGTTCCTCTTCCTGTCGCTCGTCCTCTCCATCGCATCGACGCAGCGGCGCGCGCCGCGCTCGGTGCTGGACCAGGCCTTCACGCAGCCGGCAGCGCCCGCACCTGCGACGGCTCCAGCGGGCGGCGGGGCTGGTGGCGCTCCCACGGGCGGTGCGGCAGGGATCCCGCTCACGCCCGCGCCCTCGACGCCGGCTCCGTCGGCGCCCGCGGGACAGCCGGCCACGGCGCCCGCCACACCCGCGCCGAAGACACCATAACGGTGGCCGAACACGACGTCGTCCCAGGGTTCCTCCTCCTCGAGGACGGAACCCTGTTTCGTGGCGCCTTGCGCGCCAGTCTCGCGACCACCGTGGCCGAGGTGGTGTTCACGACGAACATGAGCGGCTACCAGGAGGTGTTCACCGACCCCTCCTATCGCGGCCAGATCGTCGTGATGACCGCGCCGATGATCGGCAACTACGGCGTGAACCCCGCTGATCCCGAGTCGGGCGCGCCCCAGATCGCCGGGGTCGTGGTGCGTGAGCTTTCGCGCCGGTACTCGAACTGGCGTGCCGAGGGAGACCTGGAGAGCTACCTCGAGGCTGCTCAAGTCCCGATTCTCGAAGGCGTTGATACACGACGTCTCACGCGTCACCTGAGAACGGTCGGCGTGATGCGTGGCGTCATCGGCGCCGGGGAAGCGCCGACCGACGAGGCTCGCGCCGCGCTGGAGGCGTGTCCCTCCATGGAGGGGCTCGATCTCGCCTCACGCGTATCGACCGCCGAGCGCTACCAGTGGGGAAATCCGCAGGCGCCCCATCACATCGTGGCGTATGATTTCGGGATCAAGCGGAACATCCTGCGGCTTTTCGACGACGCCGGCTGCCGCGTTACGGTCGTGCCCGCATCAACGCCGGCGGAGGCAGCGCTCGAGTTGGAGCCGGATGGAGTCTTCCTCTCCAACGGCCCGGGGGATCCCGACGCCATCGAGTACGCTCCGGAAACGATTCGGGAGATCGCCGGGCGAGAGGTGCCGATGTTTGGTATCTGCTTGGGACATCAGCTCTTGGGGCTCACCTTCGGGGCTGAGACGGTGAAGATGCCCTACGGTCATCGGGGCGGGAATCATCCCGTTCGCGAGCTGGAAACCGGCCGAATCCTCATTACTTCGCAGAATCACGGCTTCGCCGTCCAGGGCAGCCAGGACGCCATTCCGGGTGCACCCGGCCTCGAGGTCACCCACGTCAATCTGAACGACGGCACGGTCGAGGGATTGCGTCATCGTGAGCTGCCGGTGTTCGCGGTTCAGTACCACCCCGAGGCAGCACCCGGCCCCCACGACGCTCGGCCCCTGTTTGAACAATTCATGGAAACGGTGCGAAAGCGGCGGGGTTGAAGTGCTCCAAGCTCTTGACACACAAGAGTTAACGCGGATAAGTTCGATCAGCTTTCAGCACCCCTCCGCTGCCCGTTCCGAGGCCCACCCATGACGAAAGCCGATCTGGTCGAGCGTGTGACCGCCCAGATATCCCGCACGGCCGGGCCCATGATCTCGAAGAAGGATTGTGCCCGCGTCGTCGATTCCTTCCTCGACGCGATCAAGGAAGCGCTCCAGGAACAAAAGAACATCGAGGTGCGCGGCTTCGGCACGTTCAAGATCCGCCATCGGAAGACGCGGATGGCGCGCAATCCCCGCACTGGATCGCCAGTCGAGGTCTCGGCGCGCCCGGTGCCGGTGTTCAAGCCTTCGAAGGAGCTCCGCGCGATGGTGGCGAACATCTCCGTCGAAGAGCTCGAGGACGACGCCGAGGAGATGTCGGAAGCGTAACTGCTTCTCGGCACTTCGCTTGAGCCCCGGCACCCGCCGGGGCTTCGTCTTTGTGGTGCTTCCCTCCGCATCCGTGCCCGTGTACGATGCAGATGCGCCCATGACCGTCACCCTCCTCCTCTTCGCCTCGTACGCCGATGCACTCGGCGCGTCGTCGCTCGACATGGAGCTGCCGGGTGAGGCCACGGTCGGCGACGTGCTCTTCGCCGTTCGAGCGCATCCGGGCGCGGAGCGCCTGCCGCCGTCACCTATGGTCGCCGTGAACCAGCGGTACGCTTCGCTCGACAGCGTCGTGCGCGACGGCGATGAGGTCGCGCTCATTCCACCGGTGGCTGGCGGATGACTCCGCTAGCCTCGCTCGTTCGCACCCCGATCGACCCGTTGGAGATGATTCATTGCGTCTCCAATCCGGCCAACGGCGCGGTGCTGATCTTTCTCGGCGCGGTGCGTCAGGTGAACGAGGGCCGCGCGGTGACGGGGATCGACTACGCCGCATACGAAGCGATGGCGCTGCGCGAGCTCGAGGCGATCGTCGCCGAGGGCGCGGCGAAGTTCGAGACGAACGACGTCGCGGTGCGGCATCGCCTCGGTGAGCTGGGCGTCGAGGAGGTGAGCGTCGCCATCGCGGTCGGACATCCGCATCGCGACGCAGCGTACGCGCTCTCTCGCTGGGTGATCGAGGAGCTCAAGCGCCGCGTACCGATCTGGAAGCGCGAGCATTACGCCGACGGCACACGCGAGTGGGTGGATCCGACGGGTCGCGCCAGCGCGGGGGCGCCCTCGTGAGCGCACTGCTCGATCAGTTCGGCCGGCGCATCGAGTACCTGCGAATCTCGGTCACGGACCGGTGCAACTTCCGCTGCAGCTACTGCATGCCCCTGGAAGGCCTGCCGTGGCTTCCGAAGGGCGACATCCTCACTTACGAGGAGATCGCCGAAGTCGTGCGGCAGCTCGCGCCGATGGGGTTGCGCCGCGTGCGCATCACGGGCGGCGAGCCGACGATCCGGCCCGAGCTCGCCACGCTCGTGCGGCTGCTGCGCGCGACGCCGGCGGTGGAGGACATAGCGCTGTCGACGAACGGAGTGCGGCTTCCCGCGCTCGCGCGCGAGCTCGCGGATGCGGGGCTCGATCGCGTCAACATGTCGTCCGACAGTCTGAAGCCGGCACGCATCGCCGCGATCGCGCGACGCGACCTTCAGTTCGACCCCGTGGTTGCCGCGAGCGCGGCGCAGGAGGCCGGCCTGTCGCCGATCAAGCTCAACGTCGTCGTGATGCGGGGGATCAACGACGACGAGGTGGTGGAGTTCGCGCGGCTCACCCTGGAGCATCCATGGCACGTGCGCTTCATCGAGCTGATGCCGGTCGGCGAGATGGCGATGCTCTCCGACGACCATGTAGTGCCGAGTGACGAAGTGCTCGCTCGCGTGTCAGCTGCGTTCGGCGCGCTGGAGCCGGTTGCGGGTCCCGCGCGCGGCAACGGTCCGGCGGCGTACCATCGGCTCCCGCGTGGGCTCGGTAGCATCGGCGTGATCACCCCGATGACGCATACCTACTGCGGCAGCTGCAATCGGGTGCGACTCACGGCGGACGGCCGCCTGCGCACCTGCCTGTTCGGCGACCACGAGGTGGATCTGCGCACGCCGCTGCGTGCAGGTATGCCGTTGGAGCCATTCGTCCGCCGTGCGCTCGCGGAGAAACCGGAGGCACACGCGCTCCTCGCGCGACGCGTCGGCGGGCTGCGCGCGCTGTCCCAGGTCGGGGGATAGCATCGACGTGCGAGCGCGATACTTTTGAATGGTTGGCAACTCACCTTCAGAAATCGCACTCATGGTCAACAAGATCACCGTCGTCGGGGCCGGAAACGTCGGCGCCACGACGGCCCAGCGCGTCGCCGAGAAGGAGCTGGCGCGCACCGTCGTCATGGTCGACGTCGCCGAAGGCATTCCGCAGGGCAAGGGGCTCGATCAGTGGCAAAGCGCGCCGATCGAGGTGTACGATTCGCGGATCGTCGGCACGAACGGCTACGAGGAGACGATCGGGTCGGAGATCGTCATCATCACCGCCGGGATCGCGCGCAAGCCTGGCATGTCGCGCGACGACCTGCTGAACACGAACGCGGGCATCGTGAAGTCGGTGTCCGAGCAGGTGAAGCGCACGTCGCCGAACGCCATCGTCATCGTCGTCTCCAATCCGCTCGACGTGATGTGTTACGTCGCGAAGGAGGCCACAGGGTTTCCGCGCGAGCGCGTGATCGGCATGGCCGGCGTGCTCGACACCGCGCGCTACCGCGCGTTCCTCGCCGAGGCGCTCGACGTCTCGGTGCGTGACATCCAGGCGATGGTCCTCGGCGGCCACGGCGACACGATGGTCCCGCTGATCTCCTACACCAGCGTGAGCGGCATCCCGATCACGCAGCTGATCTCGCGCGACAAGCTCGACGCGATCGTGGATCGCACGCGGAACGGCGGCGCCGAGATCGTCAAGCATCTGAAGACCGGCTCGGCGTACTACGCGCCGTCAGCAGGCGCCGTGCAGATGGCCGAGGCGATCGTGAAGGATCAGCGACGGATCCTGCCGTGCGCCGCGTGGCTCGAGGGCGAGTACGGGATGAAGGGGCTGTACCTCGGCGTCCCGTGCAAGCTTGGCAAGAACGGGCTCGAGCAGGTGATCGAGGTCGAGCTCACGGCGGATGAGCGAGCAGCGCTCGAGAAGAGCGCCGAGGCGGTCCGCGAGCCGATGCGGGCGGTCAAGCTCTAGTCGTCCGACGACGGGCGCTTTGCCACCGAGCACGGCGCCCGTCGCTGCATCGCACGCTGCGGCGCCAGGCGCCCGGCGGGTCTG
>DATFOL010000380.1:0-7925 GCA_035265545.1 Gemmatimonadaceae bacterium
CACACGACGCCGAACGCCACCGGCACCTTGACGTCCACGCGCTGGTTGCTCGTGCCGTCCAGGTACGCCACGCCGCCGTTGTCCTGCGTCATGCGGAGATCGGTGATCATGATGTTCATCGCGCTGCGCGCGACGGTGCGCGACCGCCGACCGCCGTGGTCGTACTGGTAGCCGCGCGTCTGCGAGAGCAGAATCTTGGTCATCGCGCTCCCGATGATCGCGACAATCGTCAGAGCGGTGATGATCTCGATGAGCGAGAAGCCTCGGCGCGTCCGGATCGGTGTGCGCATGGTCACTTGAAGAGCGGGTTGGTGAACGGCGCCTTGAAGCGACGGATCGTCTGCATCTGCTTCGCCATCGTGTCGAGACTGGGCCTGACGACGAGCGTGATCTTCCGATAGCGCTGCCGTCCACTGGTGCTGAGCGACTCGGCGTCGATCGTGTAGATCCAGGTGTAGTAGCCCTGGCCGACTTTGACCGAATCCTTCGTCAGATACTTCGACAGCGAGTCGTACGGCATCGACTCCACCCGGTTCACCTGCTCGAAGAACGTCGCCGTGCGCTGCTCGATGTAGGCGTTGGAGCGGTTCCGAGCAGCCAGCTTGACGCTGAGCGCCGTGAGCGACGTGAAGGTGAGCGCGAGCAGCGAGCACGCGACGATCACCTCGATCAGCGACATGCCCGCGCGTGGCCGACGCGACAGAGGGCGGAGGCGACTCCGTGCCATGGCGCGCGCGCTCATCGGTTGTTCACCCGCACGAGGCCCCCCTTGGAGGCTTGCACCAGCTTGGTGTACTTGGCGCCACCCGTCGTCATCATCACGAAGGTGAGCTGCAGCTCGGCGGTCGCGAGGCCGTTGGGCATGATGTCGATGCTGGGGGTGTTCGTCCGCAGGGAATCCATCTCGTACGCCCCCTCCTTCCCCAACGAGCGAGTCTTGTAGATCAGCGTCGGCGTGTTCCGATCGACGACGGTCAGCTTCCGGTTGTCGGCGTCGATCAGCACGCGCACGGGCATGCGCTGTCGGGCGGCGATCGCGAACGCCTGCTCGAGGTCCGAGCTGACGACGTTGGCGGCCTTGGCCAACCGATTGCGGCGCAGCGTGTCGCCGATGGACCGGATCGAGATCATGGCCACGGCCGCGAAGACGGAGAGCGCGACGAGGATCTCGACCATCGTGAAGCCGCCGCGGCGCCGGGAAGGGGAGTGTCGCATGCTCCGTGGTAGGGCACCGCTTGGGCCATCTGTTCCCGGCCCGGCAAGTCGTTGCGGGGTCGCGTGTTGCACTTTGCCGCGCGAGTGGCGACCTGCCATGCGCTATGCAAAGAGGTGCGAGTTCTGCACACTTTTGCCCGCCCGCTACCTTAGGACTTCAGCGCTCCCACGCTCCAGACGATTCACCCGCACGCATCTCCTCCTCATGCGCATCGCCAAGCTCGGCGTCGTCGGCGCCGGCACCATGGGGAGCGGCATCGCCGCTCTCGCCGCCTCTGCCGGCATCCCGGTCGTGCTCCTCGACATCCCCGGTCCGGACGGTGATCGCAGCGCACCGGCGCGAGCGGGCCTCGAGCGCGCCCGCAAGGCACGACCCGCCGCCTTCATGGACGTCGCGCGCGCGGGGCTCATCTCGCTCGGCAACCTCGACGACTCGCTGGACCTCCTCGCCGACTGCGACCTGATCCTCGAGGCGATCGTCGAGCAGCCCGGTCCCAAGCAGACGCTCTACGCCCGGCTCGAGCCACTGCTCAAGCCGAACGCCATCGTCGCCAGCAACACCTCGGGGATCCCGATGCGCGTCCTCACCGAAGGACGCAGCGACCAGTTCAAGCGGCACTTCCTCGGTATGCACTTCTTCAATCCGCCGAGGTACCTGCACCTGCTCGAGCTCATCCCGACCTCCGAAACCGCGCCCGATGCGCTCGACGCCGCGCGCCGGTTCAGCGAGGTGGTGCTCGGCAAGGGGATCGTGCTCGCCAAGGACGTTCCCGGCTTCGTCGCCAACCGGCTCGGCGTGTACGGGATGGTCGCCGCGATGAAGGGGCTCATCGAGTCCGACCTCACGATCGACGAGGTGGACGCGCTCACCGGCCCGCTGCTCGGCCGCGCCAAGAGCGCCACCTTCCGCACCGCCGACATCACGGGGCTCGACGTGCTGCTCCACGTCTCCAAGGGGCTGAGCGCCAGCACCGGCGAGGACTTCTCGATGCCGGAGTGGGTGGAGAAGCTGGCTGCGAGCGGCCGATTGGGCGATAAGAGCGGGGGCGGCTTCTACAAGAAGGTCGGCAAGGACATCACCACGCTCGACTGGAAGACGCTCGAGTATGGCCCGCAGCAGAAGGTCGAGAGCCCCGAGCTCGCCGCGCTGATGAAGCAGCCGCTCGAGCAGCGGCTGAAATCCGCCACGAACCTCCCGGGCAAGTACGGCGACTTCGTGCGCAACTATCTGCTGCGTATGTCCCACTACGTGCTGAAGGTGGCCCCTGACATCTCGTATGACCTCGTCGCCGTTGACCGTGCGCTCGAGTGGGGATACGCGTGGGATGCCGGCCCCTTCAAGCAGATGGACGCGCTCGGCCACGACTTCCTGCGAGACGGATTCGCGCGACTCGGGCTCGACGTGCCGCCGATGCTCGCGGGGCAGAAGGACGGCACGTTCTACCGCGCTGAAGACGGCGGGTGGACGTACTTCACGGGCACGAGCCGATACGCACCTGTGCCGCCGGTGCCCGGCCAGATCGCGCTCGACCAGGTGAGGGCCCGGAAAGGCGCCGTGATCGAGAGCTCGCGCGACGCGAACATCCTCGACCTCGGCGACGGCGTCCTGCTGCTCGAGGCACGGAGCAAGATGAACACGATGGGGGCCGGCGTGCTCGCCACGCTGCGCACGGCGCTCGACCGCGTGGCGCAGGGGAAGTACGAAGGCCTCGTCATCGGCAACGACGATCCGCGCGCCTACAGTGCCGGCGCGGATCTCGGCGCCGTCGTGCAGCAGGTGCAGTCGAGCGACTGGAAGGGGCTCGACGAGATGGTGCGCTACTTCCAGGATGGCGCGCAGCTCGTGCGCCGAGCGCCGTTCCCCATCGTTGCCGCGCCGTTCGGGCTCACGCTTGGCGGTGGCGCGGAGTACGCGCTGCACGCCGACCGCATCCAGGCGCACGCCGAGCTGTACATGGGCCTCGTGGAGGCGGGAGTCGGCCTCATCCCCGCCGGCGGCGGAACGAAAGAGCTGCTGTTCCGATTCACTGATGTGCTGGCGCCCTTCGACGAGGCCGATCCGTTCGAGGGGGTGAAGCGGGCGTTCAAGGTCATCGCCATGGCGACGACGAGCACCAGCGCGCTGGAAGCGCGCGCGCTCGGCTTCCTGCGCCCGGTGGCGGACCGCATCACGATGAATCGCGACCGACTCATCGCCGATGCCAAGGCGCGGGTGCTCGATCTCGCGCTCGACTACGTCGCGCCGCAGCCGCGCACGATCACCGCGCTCGGCAAGGAAGCCTTCGGCAACCTGCTCTACGCGGGATGGGCGATGAAAGAGGGCGGACAGATCACGGACCACGAGGTGCGCATCGCGCGCGAGCTCGCGTACGTGCTCTGCGGCGGCGACGGCCCGCCTCGCGTCGTCTCGGAGCAGGACGTGCTCGACCTCGAGCGCGAAGCCTTCCTTCGCCTGCTGGGTACCAAAGAGACGCAGGAGCGCATCGCGTACACGCTCAAGACTGGCAAGCCGCTCCGCAACTAGAGGTGAGACACGTGACTGATAGAGCTGATAGAGTCGAAAGGGCGGAGAGCCCCGATGACGTCGTGATCGTATCGGCCGTCCGCACCGCGGTGGCCAGAGGAAAGAAGGACGGGTCGCTCGCCTCCACGCATCCCGTCGAGCTGTCGGCGCTCGTGATGAAGGAGGCGCTCGATCGCGCTGGTGTCGACGCCGGGATCGTGGACGACGTCGCCTGGGGCTGCGCCATGCCGGAGGCGTCGCAGGGATTGAACGTCGCGCGACTGTCCGCGCTGCGCGCCGGACTTCCGGTGGAGGTGCCAGCGCAGACGGTCAACCGCTTCTGCTCGTCGGGGCTGCAGACGATCGCCGACGGCGCGATGCAGATCATGAGCGGCATGTCCGACGTCGTGCTCGCCGGCGGTGTCGAGATGATGAGCCAGGTGCCGATGTCGGGCTACCACGCGCGCCTGGATCCCAAGGCGCTCGAATCGTACATCGGCATGGGCTTCACCGCCGAGCGGGTGGCCGAGCGCTGGAACATCAGCCGCGCGGATCAGGATGCCTGGGCACTGGGCAGCCAGCAGAAGGCGGCAGCCGCGGTGGCCAGCGGCGTGTTCGACGAGGAGATCGTGCCCGTTCCGGTCGAGCGGGTGAGCTGGGAGGGTACGGAGAAGAAAGTCGAGACCACGTCGTTCGCGCGCGACGAGCTGCCGCGCGCGACGAACCCGGAGGCGCTCGCCAAGCTCAAGCCCGCGTTCAAGGCGAACGGCACCGTCACCGCCGGCAACGCGAGTCCCTACTCCGATGGCGCGGCGGCCGTGCTGCTGATGCGCCGCTCCAAGGCCGAGGAGCTCGGGCTCGAGCCACTCGCGCGGTTCGTGAGCTTCGCCGTAGCCGGTGTGGATCCGGACGTGATGGGCGTCGGCCCGATCAAGGCAGTGCCGAAGGCGCTCGCGAAGGCGGGGCTCGAGATGAAGGACATCGACCTGATCGAGTTCAACGAGGCGTTCGCGGCGCAGGTCCTGGCTGTCATTCGGGAGCTCGACATCCCACAGGATCGCGTCAACGTGAACGGTGGCGCGATCGCGCTCGGTCACCCACTCGGCGCGACGGGCTCCAAGCTCACGACGCAACTCATTCACGAGCTCGGCCGCCGCGGCGGCGGGCACGGCCTCGTCACGATGTGCATCGGCGGCGGGATGGGCGCGGCGGGAGTGTTCGAGGTGTACGGCCGCGAGAGTTAGTCCGTCCTTTTGCTCCCGTTCGCGCGCGCCGTTGCCGGACGGCGCGCGCGAACGTCTATCCGGGACCGATGCAGCATCCTTCGCACGCCCCGGCAACCTCGTCCCACCCGATCGATCGCAGGGAGCTCATCGCCGTCGCCGTCATCACGGCGCTGGGCGCGCTCTGCCGTCTCGTCGCCCTCCGGCAGCCAATGCGCTACGACGAAGCGGTGGCGTGGGTCGGGTTCATCGGGCAGGACTGGTGGACGATCCTCAGCGAGTACCCGACGCCCAACAACCACGTCTTCTTCTCGCTGCTGGCGAAGGCGACGTCGTCGCTGGCCCCGTATCAGCCGTGGGCCATTCGCCTCCCGGCGCTGCTGCCGGGGATCGCCATCGTCCCGGCGACGTGGGCCGTCGGCCGGCGCCTGGCCGACCGCTCGACGGCGCTGCTCGGTGCCGCGCTCGCCGCCGGCTCGATGCCCCTGGTGCTCTACTCCACCAACGCGCGCGGCCACTCCCTGGTCGTGCTGGGTGGGCTCGCGCTGGTGCTCCTCGGCGACCGGCTTCGGACGCGCCCGGCCTGGTTGCCCGGCTGGGTCGCGTACGTCGTCGTCGCCGCGCTCGGGCTCTGGACTGCACCGCTGATGATCTACTCGATCGCCGCCGTCTCGCTCTGGCTGGCCCTGCACTCCGTCTGGCCGGCGCTGCCGGGCCGGAGCGACGCCAGCGTGGCGACGAGTGCACCGGCTGCCGTGAAGCTTTCACTCGGCGCACGTCTGACCGCGGCTCGCTCACTCCTGATGCGCATCGTGGCCGCCGATGTCATGGCGCTCGCGCTGGCCTGGCTGCTCTACCTGCCGATCATCCGCGCCGCCGGGCTCGGCGCGATCCTGGCCAACAAGCTCGTGCGACCGGTGCCCTGGCCTCTGTTCGGGAAGTTGCTGCCGCCCTTCCTCTTCGAGCTGGTCGTGACGTGGAGTGCACCGCTCCCGCCGATCCTTGCGGTCGTGCTGGTCGCGCTGGCGGCGATGGGCATGCCGCGCGCTCGACGCGGCGGCGCTTCGTTCGCGTTCGCGGCGGTGGCCGCGTGCCTCGGGCTCTTTCTCTTCTCCCACGCGCATCCGTTCGTCCGAGTCTGGCTCTTCTTCGTGCCGCTCTTCCTGCTCGCCGTTGGGCGCGGGCTGGTCCGGCTCCAGGCGCGTTGGCGCTCGCGGACATGGCTCGATCCGGCGTGGACCGCGGTGGCCCTGGCGGTGCTCGTGTCCGGGGTCGCGCTGCGTACGCGCGCCGCCGAGGGGACGGACGACACCGGCCGGTTCGCCGCGGCGCGTGAAGTGACGCAGGTGCTCGCCCCGCAGCTCCAGCCGGGCGACCGCGTGCTGGCGACGATTCCGCTCAACGGCCCGCTTCTGTGGTACTTCTGCGAGCGGGGGCTCGATACGGCTGCGCTGAACACGCCGCTGGCCACCACGCGGCGTGCGTTTCTGGTGCTCGACCCGAGCCGTGGCCAGACACTCGCTCGCGCCGTCGAGGCAGGGGTGATCGAGCCGACACTCTTCCGGGAGCCGACTCTGCTGGTGCGCACCACCGGCGCCGAGGTGTGGCGGTCGGAACGGCGCTGAGCTGCGATGCTTCTTCAGAGCCCGCCACCTCGGAGGCACCTGACGTCCGGGCTGACGAGCCTGAACCTGCCGACCCGGAGACCTGCTACGAGGCCGTACGCGCCAGCCACGGGCTGGCGCGTACGGCCTGCAGCTCCATCCTTCTTCGGCGCACCTCGGGCGGCCTACTCGCCGCGGTATTTCTCCACGAGCGCGGGGTCCCGTTTCGACGGACCTGCATAGCTTCCGCGCATCGCCGCCTCGACCTCGTCGATCTCGCGCGGCGCACGCGAGATCCACTCGACGCCCTTGTCGGTGACGATGTAGTCGTCCTCGATCCGCACGCCGATGTTGCGGTAAGTGTTCACCGCCGTGCGGAGCTTGGCCGCCACCTCGCGGTTGCGCGGCGTGTCGGGCATCTCCTCCAGCACGTGCTCGCGCACGTAGATCCCCGGCTCGATCGTGAACGCGCTTCCCGCGGCGATGATGTTCGTGAAGTAGTACTGCTCGGGATCGTGCACCTCGAGCCCGATGCCGTGCCCGAGGCCGTGCATGTAGTACAGCGCATGTTGCGGACATTGCTGCGTCGCCTGGCCGACCACGCAGTCGTACGTCGCCGTGGGCGACTCGACGAGCCCAAGCCGCGCCAGACCCGCGGCGATTACGGCGCGTGACGAGTCGTCCATGAGGCGCGCGTTCGCGCCGACTTTCGCCTGCCGCTCTGCCGCGGCCTGCGCGGCACGCACGATCTCGTACACCGCGCGCTGCTGCGGCGAGAACTTCCCACTCGCTGGAATCGTGCGCGTCACGTCTGCGGCGTACCCCTTGTACGATGCGCCGATGTCCATCACGACGACGTCGCTCGCCTCGATGAACCGGTCGTCGGCGTTGTAGTGCAGCGTGGTGGAGTTCGGCCCCGACCCCACGATCGTCGCGAACGACGGCCGGTCGGCGCCGTTGCGGCGGAAGGTGTACTCGATCAGCGCCTGCAGCTCGAACTCGTTCATCCCCGGCTCGAGCGCGGCCATCGCCTCGCGATGCGCGAGCACGGTGACGTCCACCGCCTGCCGGATGTACCGCAGCTCGGCGTCGCTCTTCTTTCCTCGCGCCCGCTCGATCGCCTGATTGAACGGCGTGACCTTGAGGCCCGCGTGCTTCGCCCGAAGCCGGTCGAACACCTGCGCTTCGGCGGTGCGAGGGCTCGTGGAAGAGGTCGCGTTCTCACCCGTCGACTCCCCGAGGTCGCCGACCACCGCCATCGCCACACCGGCAGCGGCGAGCGAGTCGAGCACCTTCGGCAACTCATCGGCACTGCGTCCCTTCATCGCGGTGAGCTTGGCGATTCCCCCGACGCCGAGCCGCGAGCCCGTCCACACCTCG
>DATFOL010000381.1:0-8907 GCA_035265545.1 Gemmatimonadaceae bacterium
GAACCAATCGTGCGCGGGCTTCAGCACCATCCCGGCGGCGCAGAGCACCGCCTCGTGGCCCGCGCCCGAGATCTGGAAGAAGATCTTGTTCTGCCGCTTGAGCTGGATCTCCTTGTCGTCCAGCCGGCGCGACAGGAGCATCGTGCGATACGCGCCCACGAGCTGGTCGCGCGAGAGTCCGGCGGTGGTCCTGCGCTCCGCTCGGGTCTGAGTGGCCATGCGAAAGCCGCCTGGGAGAAGATGTTTCAGAACTGAAAGATAACCCCTGGTGACACACCAGCCAGCCGATCTCGACCGCTTGACTTCGTGCTCCGGGAAGTCATACGTAAGCACTCCTCGTACCCGCACCATGCGCGCGCTCCGCCGGCTCCACCACGACGTCGCGGCGATCGTGATCTCCCTCGCCATCCTGTCGTGCCGCGACACGGGTGGACCAGCAGGCACGGGGCGCATATCCCCAACGAGTGCGAGCTTGGCCGTCGCGCCCGTGCTGGATGCGGAGCCGGGCGATCCGCTCATCCCGATCCGGCAGGCGCGGGTGCGGCTCTTCCGGCTTCCCAGCCAGACGCCGGAGCTGGCGATCCTCGACACCGTCGTCCCCTTCCTCGAGACCGACGCCGATCGCGCGCTCACCTTGGACGTGGTGCTGACGATGGTGAACGAGCGGCTCGGGATGGAGCTCGCGCTGGTGGACGATCGCGCGCAGGTGGTCTATCTCGGGCGTGACACGGTGATCGCGTACACGAGCGGACCGCCCCCCGCGGCGCGGCCGCTACGCATGCGCTACGCGGGGCCGGATACAGGGGTGGCGCGAATCACGCTCGCCCCGCGCGACACGATCTTCGCGATCGGCGACGCGCTGCCGCTTCGCGTCGGCGCGTTCCTCTCCGACGGCCGCCCCACGACCGCACGATTCGGCTTCGTCGTGCACGGCGCCTCGGTCATCAGCGTCGATGCCGGCGGCGTCCTTCGCGCGCGTGGGCCCGTCGCCTCGGGCACCACGTGGGTGGTGACGCGCACCGCCACGGGGCTCGTGGATTCCGCGGCCGTCGGGGCCCTCGTACCGGCACGCTCCATCATGCTGACGCCAGCGAGTGGGCGCATCCTCGTCGGCCAATCGGTCGTGCTGAAGGCTGTCGCGCACGATTCGGCCGGCGCGCCGATCGCCGAGCGCGAGCCCGCGTGGAGCACCTCGGACGCTGGCGTCGCGAGCGTGATCGGCGGCAGGGTGACGGGAGCGGGCGTTGGCAGCGCGACGATCACCGCCGTCTCGGAGCGGGCCGCCGGGTCGGCAGTGGTCACGGTGCTTCCCGGCGGCGTCGCACGCGTGACGATCTCGCCGCGCACGGCCTCGATGCGGCTCGGGCATACGGTGACCCTGTCCGCCGAGACGCGGGACGCGCTCGGCGAGCTGCTGTCCGCGATGGACGTCACGTGGCGCAGCCTGTCGCCCGCCGTGGCGAGCGTGGACGCGGGCGGAGTCGTGCGCGGTCTGGCGCCAGGGCACGCCGAGATCGTGGCGAGCATCGACGGAGTCTCGGACTTGGTCTCGGTCAGCGTGCTTCCCTGAACCGACCGTGCTTCGTGCGCGCGGAGTGCGGTTGGCACTACGCGTGCATTTTCCACTGACGCCATCTCCAAGCCAAGAGGGCTCATGCCAGCGGCTTCCCACCCCTCGTGTCCGTTCTGCGACGTCATTCGTGGCGCGGGCGAGGTCTCGATGTGCTACGAGGACAAGGACGTCGTGGCGTTCATGGACATTCAGCCTGTGAATCCAGGACACGTCCTGGTGGTGCCGCGTGAGCACTATGAGTCGTTGGAGGACATCCCTCGCGAGCTCGCCACGCATCTGTTCGACGTGGCGATGCAGCTCTCACCCGTCGTGAAGCACGTCGGCGACGCGGACGGGTTGAACATCGTCGTGAACAGCGGCGCGGCGGCGGGGCAGGACGTCTTCCACTATCACGTTCACGTGATCCCGCGATGCCCCGACGACGGCTTCGAGGTGCCACTGCCGTTCGCCGGCTCGCAGATGCCGGACCGCACCGTGCTCGACGCGAACGCCGCGCGGATCATCTCCGTGTTACGTGATCCGATGGCATTGCGTCAGAATCGTAGAGTGGCAGGCGAGGACCGACGGACGACGTCATGATCAGTCCCGCACACGCGTCGCGAAACGGCAGCCTCTGCCTCTTGCGCGTTTGGCACGTGCACTGCACTTATGGGTAACGAGCGGCACGTCCGCTCACCCGACGCACCCGGAGGCCGATGAGCACACGATCCCGGCAGTGCAGGACCCAGCGAACGATGCGAGCGCGCCGAGCGCACCGCACGTACTGGCTCCGCCGGTGCGACGCCGACCACGATGCACGACACCCCGCGCGAGGGAGCCTCTCCCTCCGCGGGGTGTCGTCTTTTCCAGCGAGGTGAGATTGCCCGCTCGACACGGTCATCGCGTCACCCTCCCCCGCGCACCCCGCGCCCCGCGAGGTCTCCTCCGTCGGATGCGGCGGCTGTTGCCCGCAGAGCACAAGCGAGCGTTCAAGCTCGCCGCCATGCGAGACTGCAGCCGCCGTTGCGTGTACTGCGGCTCACCACTCGAGTACGCGCGTGCGACGCTCGATCACGTTCATCCGCTCGCCAAGGGCGGAACCCATTCGCCGGGGAACGTCGTGTCGGCATGCCCGCCGTGCAATCGGCTGAAAGCCGACATGCTGCCCGCCGAGTTCTTTCTCCGTCATCCGTGGGCCGGGAGCAACTTCATCCTGTACGCGCGCGCCGTGCACCGCGCGCTCAAGCGCCAGGCGCGCCGCGCGGTGAGTCTCGCCTTCGCGGGCGCGCGCGCGGCCTAGCGTCGCGCGAACCGTACATCCGGTGCCGCCGTCCGGGCGAGGCATCGGGTAAACGGCGGAACGCCACGAGGCCCGTCGGAGTCCGACTCCGACGGGCCTCGTGGCGTTTGCGAATCTCGCGCTATGGATTGATCGGGAACGGCGCGTTCCGGATCACCTCGCCCGGCGTCTTCCATCCACCGCGCGGCTCGGGCTGACGCGCGGGTACCGGCGCCTGCGGCCGCGTCTGCGGCACGCGCTCGAGTTCCGGCTCACGCTCGGCGCGCGGCTGCTCGGCGGGCGTTTGCTGCTCGACCCGCGGCGCGGGCTGTGCGGCGGCCGGCGCCTCGCGACGTGGAGTTGGTGCGACCGCACGCGTGCTGCGCTTCACACTTGGCGCACGCGTGACCGTCTTCGCCTTCGGAGCCGGAGCAGGGCTCTCGATGCGCTCCGACGCCGAAACCACGTCGATGCGGTTGCCCGAGCTGCCGGCGAGCTGGACGTCGGCGCCGCCCGCCCTGGCTAGATCCTGCTCCAAATCGGGGTTTACGGTGGGCTGCTCCGACGAGCTCGAGCACGCCGCGGCGGCCGCGAGCAGAAGGGCAGCGATCGAGTACCGCAGAGAGTGTCTCATGGTCATGTGTACCCCCGGGTGCCAGAAAGGGGCCATCGGCACGGCCGGGATCGCCGACCCCGCGCGGCCGAGCCCGGAGAGCGTCCTGCGACCGAATGCCCCCATTCCGACGATGTGACTCCGGCTGGAGTGACAGCTTCGCGACGTCGGGGCGCTGCTTATCGGTTCGAGTGCCACACCCGCCGACCCGCGGCGATCTCCTCCATGGAGCGCTTGGTCGCTACCGACGTCGTCTCCTCCGCCGTGATGTCGCGGTCCTGGTCCGCGTGGTCGTCGCGCCGCTTGATGAGCAGCCACTGGGGCCGTCCGGGGCGACGGAGCCTGGCGAGCACGAACCCGCCCTGCAGTCGCTTGCCATGCATCCGGAACCGAAGCTCGCCCTTCTCGTAGCCGCGGCGCAGGGATTCCGCGCCACCGTCGTCCTCCGGCTCGTAGCTGCCGCGATCCCAGAGCATCACGGTGCCGCCCCCGTACTCGCCCTGAGGGATGGTGCCCTCGAAGGTGTTGAAGGAGATCGGGTGATCCTCGACCTCCATCGCGAGCCGGCGCACCGTGGGATCGAGGCTCGGACCCTTGGGTACGGCCCACGACTTCATCACGCCGTCGAGCTCGAGGCGGAAGTCGTAGTGGAGATGACTGGCAGCATGCTTCTGAATGACGAAGTGCAGCGTCTTGCCGCGCGGCTTCGGTACCTTGCCAGCCGGCTCCGCGGTGCGGCTGAAGTCGCGCTTCGCGTTGTACTCGGCCAGCGGAGCGCTTGATGCGCCGCGCTTCGAGGCCACCGTGGCAGAGCTCTTGGCGGTGGTCCTCGCCGAACTCTTCTTCATGGCCGACCTCGACGCCCCGTTGGCCGACGATTTCGCGCGGGTCGAGGCGCCGCGCTTCGCCGCGGTAGGGGAGCCGGCACTCGCGCCTCGCTTCGCCGTGGTCTTCGCGCGAGTGGCCTTCTTGCCTGGAGTGCTCCGTGTCGCGCCCGAGCGAGCGCCTGCCCGTTTCGCCGCCATGCCCTCTGTTCTTGCCAAGAGCATGCCCGAACAGCCTCCACAGCCCCTCGTAGCGCCCTCGACGTGACCGCTGAGGGGCACTCCGCTCGCGAGCTTCGGGGCTTTCGGTCTGGCCGTGACAGGCGGGCAACAGCCGGGGTGCCTGGGGGTAGAGAGGAGGAGTTGGTCCCATCACCGAGCCCGAGCTCCCGTAGAGTGAGGCATCAGATGGTCGGAACTACACCTGTTCTGCGGAACGTCATCATGGCCGCGGGGATGTTGGCGATTCTCACCGCGGCCGACACTGCCCAGGCCCAGCGTCGCGATCCCCGGATCGGCGTCGCGGCTCAACCACGCCCCGAGCCGACGACCGGTCCCCGACGTGATCCAGCGTGGTACGGAGCGGGCGACCCGCGCAGACGCCCCGATCCGCGGCGCGACGACCGACGCATCGACCACCGTTCCCACGGACCGACGGTGATCTACGTGCCAGTGCCCGCCGACTACGGATACGGCTATGGCTATGGCGCGGGCAGCTACTACGGCGGCGCTTACTATCCGACGCGACTGTTCGGCGGCGTCACCGACGCCAACGGACGCCCGCTCTACAGCGACTATGACAGCAGGCCGACCACGGGCGGCTCGGGGTACACGCCCGATCTGAGTGGCACGCCCTACACGGTCAGCGACGAAGGGATGATGGTGGTGGACTTCCCGACTGGCGAGCGGCGCGCATTCCCATCATGCGCCGAAGCGTCGGACGCTCGCGACCCGCAGGGCCGCCCACGCACGATCTTCTACCGCTCACCGGACTACTGGATGGTGCTCCGGCCGGGTCAGCGCGGTCGAGTGCACGGCGAACCCCCACCGCAGGCGAAGGCGTGCTACGCGATCGATTCGACGGGGAGGGTAGTGCTTCGGTATTGAACGGCCACTGAAGTACCGAGTACCAGAGTACGCGGTACCCAGACTCTGGCGACTGCCCCCACGAATGCACGGCGCGTCCTCTACCGGGACGCGCTGTTGTTTTAGGACTCTCCGGGTCGCGATCTCGAGGGGCATTCAGGGGGCCAGCCGACCGGATCCCGGTACTCCGTACTCGAGTACTCGGTACTCGCATTTGCAGTTCAGTAATCCACCGGCCTCAAATAGCTCTCCCCGATCGCCGACCCGCTCAGCATCGCGACCGTCGGCAGTCGTCGCTTCCAGTGGGTCGTCGCCAGGCGCTTGCGGACCAGCGCCACTTCCGCGGCGTCGAATCCGCGCGCGACGAGATCCTCCTCGAGATAGCCGCTCAGCATCCAGTTCAGCAGCTCGTCCGCCTTGGCGTAGCTGATCCCGAAATCACCCTCGTCAGTCTGGCCGACGACGAGATCGGCCGATGGCGCCTTGCCGACGATCACCTCGGGAACGCCCAGATGGCGCGCGAGGGTCCACACCTGCGTCTTGAACAGATCGCCCAGCGGATTGATCGGCGGCGAGTCGTCGGCGTGCCAGGTGAAGTAGCCGAAGAGGCGTTCGGTCTTGTTGCCTGTGCCGAGCGGGATCGCGCGGTACTTCGCCGAGAGATCGAACAGCGTGATCATGCGCATGCGCGCCATCACGTTGCCGCGTCGCGCGGGGTCGGCGTCGGGCTCGTGCTGGAGATACCCATCGACCGCCGCGCTGATGTCCACCGTGCGGCACTGGATCCCCAGTGCATCGATCACGAGCTGGCCGTGCTCGAGGCTCTCGGCGCTCGACGTCCGATAGGGCATGCGTACGCCGACGACGTTTTCGGGGCCGAATGCGCGCGCCGCGAGGAATGCCGTCACCGCCGAGTCGACGCCGCCCGACACGCCGACCACGACCTTGCCGAAGCCGCGGCGCTCCATCTCGTCGCGAAGGAAGCGCACGAGCCATCCCTCGACCATCGGTGCGTCGATGTCGAGCCGTGGCGGCCCGCTCCCCGCGTCGCCAGCGACGACCGGTATCGGCGCAGCCTTTGCCGCGAGTGACTTCCCGTCGCTCCCACCATCCGGCGACGAAGCCGGCACGCCCATCGTCTCGGCGAGCGCCTCGATCCCGTCGTAGGTGAGGAGGTGGGGCGTGCCGGCGTCGACCTTCGCGAGCGTGTCGCGGAGGTGCGGCATCATCGTCTCGAGATCCGCGATGAGCGGCATGTCGGCGCGGGCGCGCGTCACGTCGGCGAGATCGATCGTCGTCACGACGAGGGCCTCCTCCCAGAGCGGGCCTCGGGCACGCACCTCGCCCTTCGGTCCCGCGAGCATCGCGCAGCCCGGGAACTGCTTGCCCGCCTCGCTGCCCACCAGGTTGGCCAGCGCGATGTACAGCCCGTGCTCGTCGGCCATGTCGCGCGTGAGACGTTCCCAGCGCGAGACGCTCGCGGGGCCCGGCACCTCGTCGGTCTTCGGCCACGCGCCGCGCGCGGGTGGCGCGGACGGGACGACGATGAGCTGCGCGCCGTCGAGCGCGGCGATCGTTCCACTCAGCGCATGCCACGCGTCCTCGCAGACGAGGATCGCCGCGCGCCCCCACGGTGTGTCGAACGCGCGGATGTCGCGCCCGCGCTCGACGAAGCGCTCCTCGTCGAACAGACCGTAGGTGGGTAGGAACACCTTGCGATGGACGTGGCGCACGAGCGGCATCGTCTCGCCGAGCGAGAGGTACACCGCGCTGTTGTACAGCTTGTTGCGCCAGACCTCGTAGAAGCCGATGCACACGTCGACCGGGGGGCCATCACCGTAGACGCGATGCAGGTCGGCGGCGAGCCGTCCCGTCGTGACGGCGTGCTCGCGCACCCCTCCCTCGAGGAAGTAGCCGCTCAACGCCGATTCGGGGAAGCAGACGAGCCGCGGGCGCGGCTCGAGCGAGGCGCACTGCGCGAGCAGCTCCCCGATCCGGGCGAGGTTGCCGGCGTAGTCGCCCTTGCGCGGCTGAAACTGGGCGAGGGCGAGCGTGAGGAAGGGAGCCATGCGAGAAGGATCGCGACGCGGACGGGCTACTGGCAACGGTTGGTGGAGAGTGGAGGGTGGAGGCTGGGGAGTGACCGCGCTGCGCGAAGCGCGTCCCGCGTGTGTGTCGCCGTCACTCCCCAGCCTCCACTCCCCACTTCCAACCGTCGTTCCTGTGATCCACGTCGCTCGAGAAATCCAGCTGGTTCGATAGACTTCGATGAATGTTCGCTAGACGCGCCTCCCTCGCACTCTCGCTCGTCCTCGCCGGCCCGCTGGTCGCGCAGACGCCTGTCGCCACGGCCCCCAGGTCCACGGCTCCCGCCTGGCAGATCGTCCCGCAGCCGCAGTCGTCGCTCGTCTACGCGCGCGACGGCTCGCTCGTCGGCGAGATCGGCCGCGAGTCGCGCACGAGCGTCCCGATCCGCACCCTGCCGAAGTACGTGGGCCAGGCGTTCGTCGCCGTGGAGGACCAGCGCTTCTACCAGCACGACGGCGTGGACCTCATCGGCGTGGCGGGCGCGATCAAGGGAAAGATCCTCGAGGGGATCACCGGCGACCATCGCGGCGGCGCGAGCACCATCACCCAGCAGCTCGTCGGGAACATGCACCCCGACCAGATCGACCGGCGCGACCTGAGCCTCGCCCGCAAGATTCGCGAGCAGCAGGCGGCGCGCGAGATGGAACGCCACTACAGCAAGGAGCAGATCCTCGAGGCGTACATCAACCAGATCAACTTCGGCCACGGCTGGTACGGCATCGAGTCGGCGGCGCGCCACTACTTCGGCAAGACTGCCGCGCGGCTCACGCTGGCCGAGGCGGCCACGCTCGCCGCGCTGCCGAAGACGCCCGTCGGCTATGATCCTCTTCGCCATCCCGACAAGGCGAAGGCGCGCCGCGACCTGATCCTGAGCCTGATGGCGCAGCAGGGCTTCATCTCGCCGCAACTCGCCGAGCGCACCAGGAAGGAGCCGGTCGTCACGGTGAAGGACAACGGCACCACCGCGGCGGCGCAGTACTTCGTGGATGCCGTGCGGCAGTCGGCGGAACGCCTGGGCGTCAACGTCGCCACCGGCGGCTTCCGCGTGTACACCACGCTCGATCCCGCGCTGCAGCGCGCCGCCGTCGATGCACTCGTGGACGGCACGGAACAGGTGGAGCGGCGTAAGGGCTACAAGCATCCGACCTTCGCCGCGGCGAAGGACAAGCGCGAGGCGCTGGAAGGCGCCGTGGTGGCGATCGAGCCGCAGACGGGCGACGTGCGCGCGCTCGTCGGTGGACGCGACTACATGCTCGCCCCATTCAACCGCGCGACACTCTCGATGCGGCAGCCCGGCTCGTCGTTCAAGCCGTTCGTGTATGCCAAGGCTCTCGAGGACAGCCTGAGCGCGGCGACCATCGTCCCCGATACCGCGCTCGCCATCCGGCTCGCCAGCGGACGCACCTACAGCCCCGACAACTCGGACGGGCGCTTCCTCGGTGCGATCACGATGCGCGAGGCGCTG
>DATFOL010000382.1:0-10917 GCA_035265545.1 Gemmatimonadaceae bacterium
CATTCGGAACACCGTGTTGGCGAAGTACATCCCCGTGCGCGTGGGCCGGTAGACCACGCGGTCGGCGACGCCGAGTTCCTTCACGAGATCGTTGACGTGTTCGTCGTTGGTGAACCAGTGGTGGTAGAACTTCTCCAGCCGTTCACCCTGCACCTCGAAGGTGCCGGCGAGCCCGCCCACTTCAGGATCAGCCTCGAGGACCGTTACCTGTGCTCCGCGGCGCGCCAGCTCCCAGGCCGCGCTGAGACCCGTGAAGCCGGCGCCGATGACGACGACGTGTGGGCGTGACGCGTCTTCCGCGCCGTCCGGAGTGTTCGCGATCGTCTGCGCCGGGTCCGAGCCCCGCACCGTTGGAGTCGTCATTAAGAGGGCATTCCGGCAGAGGGGCCATCCCAGGGACCATCCCGACGCTCGTCGGGCCAGACGCTGCGTCGACCGACCGGCGTGATGCGTTGATCGCGCCGAGTCGTCTCGGGCTCGCGATAGATGTGGAGCGGCACCTGCTTCGCCGCGTCGGGACGCTCGAAGCCCAATCGCTCCTGCACGACGTACAGAGGACGCCGCTTGGACTCGGCGTAGATCCGGCCGATGTACTCACCGATCACACCGAGCGCGAGCAGCTGCGTGCCGCCGACGAAGAGCACGGCGATGAAGAGCGCCGTCCAACCCGTGACCCAGTTGTTGGTGAACAGCCGCAGGACCAGCGCGTAGCCCACGCCCAGCATGGCCATCGCCGAGGCGATGAACCCTATCCACGTGGCCAGGTGGAGGGGCGCGACCGAGAACGACGTCAATCCGTCGAGCGCGAAGCGCATCATGCGGAAGAACGGATACTTGCTCTCGCCAGCGAAGCGTGGCGCCCGCTTGTACGGCACCGCAACCTGACGGAAGCCCACCCAGGCGACCATGCCGCGCACGAACCGATCACGCTCCGGCATCGCCTGCAGCGCATTCACGACGCGTCGATCCATCAGGCGGAAGTCGCCGGCGTCGAGTGGGATCTCGGTCTCGCTCAGTCGGCCGAGTAGGCGATAGAACGACTTTGCCGTCGCGACCTTGAATCGCGTCTCGCCCGGTCGGTCGACGCGCACGCCGTACGCGACGTGATAGCCCTCGCGCCATCTGGCGACGAACTCCGGGATCACCTCGGGCGGATCCTGCAGATCGGCGTCGATGAGCACGACGGCATCGCCGGTCGCGTGCTCGAGACCCGCGGTAACGGCGGTCTGGTGTCCGAAATTTCGTGAGAAGCGCACGACCCGCACGTGCTCGTCGCTCGCTTGCAGCGCATGGAGGATGTGGGCCGTCCGATCGCGGCTACCGTCGTCGACGTAGACGATCTCATAGGCGATGCCGTCGATGCGCTCCAGTACTTCGGCCAAACGACGGTGCGTTTCGGCCAGTACCTCCTCCTCGTTGTAGCATGGTACGATGACCGATATTAGCTGCGTCGACACGACTCTTGGCTTCGGTGTGGACGACCCTCGCGGATCGCGTGCATGCGCGTGCATGATCGCCTCGCTCCCGCGAGCGAGTGCGTGCACACTGCGAGTCTGATTGGCCGGGCTCTCATCGCGACGCCAGCGACGCGACCGATGATCCTCGACATGTGGTCCGATCAGGCGGCACCGCGTCGATCGACGTGATGCGACGTGCCGGTACCATGGACGGACGGGCTGGGGCGCATGGTGCGTGCCATGAGTGTCCGATCAGCCCACCCATTTCACGATCGCAATTCGCCAACGCGAGTGACGATCTCGTCGAGCACCTGAGTTGATCCGAGTTCCTCTCGTCTCACTCGTGACGAGCGCGAGCGTCACGCGGCATGCCGCGTGACGCTCGCGTTTGGTGCAGTGACGAGCCGATCGCTACGGTCGTGCTGGCAGCGGCGAACCGCGCGGCGCGTCGCTGCCCGCCGACGGCGGCGGTGCACTCGGCTCCGGCCCGATGAACCACTCCGTGATGTGAGCCGCTTCGGCGATGTCGAGCCCGGCCTCGCGGATTCGCTGCGCGTCAGCCGCGCGGCCCTGCAGCTCGAGCGCTTGGCCGAGGACCAGAGCAGTCGTTGTGTAGAGCGCGGGGATCCCCGCCGACGGTCGATCGACCCAGTCGCCGCGACGAATGATGGCCGCAGGAGCTCCGTAGCCGCGCCAGAGCGCGGCGGTGCGCGGGACATCGAGAAAGCCCAGCCCTTGGACGCCGACGGTGTCGCGACTCTCGCGGAGCGCGGTGGGCGACACTTTCGTGACCAGTCCCTGCGCCAGCGCATACTCACTCAATCCGAGTGAGGCGGCGTAGTTGGCCGTCGTGCGCGAGATGTAGAACGGTCGCACGCCGAGATTGTCTTTCAGCATCTGCAACACGAGGATGTCGGAGCGCAGCGGCACTCCGAATTCCAGACGGCGCGGATCGATCACCGCACGAATTCCTCCCTGCTCGAAGAGCTGCGGTTCGCGCATCTCCACGTAGTCTGGAATGGCATTCAACTGCGGGATCGTGAGATTGAGGATGGGACGCGTCGGCATGGGCCAGCTGTGACCGCGATACACCGCGGGGCCAGCCGCCTCGTCATAGCGGTAGATCGGGCGGCGCAGCAACCCGCGGGCATACCAGTCGGTATTGAGCAACGAAGTCACCGCAACGGTGACATCGCGACGGACACCCTCGACTTCCTGTGCGTACCATAGCGGAAAAGTGTCGTTGTCTCCGCCAGTGATCAGCACGCCATACGGCTCCACGGAGTTCAGGACATCTCGTGCCCACTCTCGCGTGGCCCACTCACCCGCACGCGACGCGGCGCGCCAGTTTCCGACTAGTGGCAGTGCACCCAGGATGAGGATGGGCGCGGTCGCGGCCCACCGCGCTCGCACGCGCGTTCGTTCGGCTGCGGCACGCCAGAGACCGACGAGTCCGAGCGCCGCCCACACGCTCCACGCCGAGAAGCTCCAGAGGTAGAAGTAGTCGCGATCACGTACCTCCCGCTCTACGCCGGCCAGCTCCGGTGCCTGCGACGCGCCGTACTTGAAGTTCATGTAGTACACGAGCGCGAAGGTCACCGTGAACACGAGCGGACCGAAGAACCAGAACGATGCGCGGTCGCGTCTCCAGTGGACGACACCGCCAGCGACGCCAAGTCCGAGGAACACGAGCGCGAGCGCGCTCTGCAGCGCTCCCTGGGTGCCGTGTGGATCGCGCAGCCACTGCCACTTGAAGTACAGCCACCACATTCCGATCTGTGCCGAGAACGGCGCTTGACGCTCCGAGAGGTTCGGTTTGCCATACTGCTCGCGGTTCACGTTCGCCATCAGACGCCGCACCGTGGTGTCCGAGAACGTGCAGGCGAAGCCGATTCGGTCCGTGCAGCCAGTTGGTTCCCCTTCGTTCAGCGCCGGATGATGCGCCGCGCGGATCGGCTCGAAGGCGAACGGCGTGATACCCAGGAGCAGAGCGAGCACGGCGCTCGCGATGAGGCGCCATCGCAGGATGGTGCGTGGGCGTCGCACGACCACCGCGGTCGCCACCGCCGGCCCGACGAGAAAGCCTGCCGGATGATTCGTGTAGCCCAGCCCGATCAGATATGCGATCAGAACGAGGATGCGATCGGCACGGCGCCCGTCCGGATCGTCGCACCAGAGTACCGTGAGCCAGGACACCACCGCGAAGAATGCGAGCGAGACCGTATAGACCTTCTCGTTCACGACACTCTGATTCCACACCGTGAACGCCGTCGCGCTCAGCACCGCGGCGAGCACGGAGCCGGCGCGTCGCACCCATCGCACGGAGATCCACTGCGCGAGGACACGCTCGGCGACGAGGAACCAGATGCCCGCCGCCAGCGCGCTGCATACGGCGGCGAGCAGATTCACCCGATACGCGACGCCACCGACGGGTAGGAGCGACGCGACCCGCCCGAGCAGGACGAACAGCGGATTGCCCGGCGGGTGCGGGATCCCGAGTGTGTATGCTGCCGTGATGTACTCGCTCGCGTCCCACATCGCCGTCGTGGGGGCGAGCGTGAGCACATAGAGAGCGAGCACGCCGAGCGCGGTGAGCGCCGCGGCTCGATACGAGGGACGCAGGTCGAGTGCTGGTGCGGAGCTGGTCATGCTATTCGGCGAGCAAGGCGAGCGGCACGAGCACGATGTAGCCCGTCACGAGAGCGAGTGGTGCGATCACGGCGCCGCCTCGAATGAGATCGAGATATCCGATGGCGATGAGGATGGCCGCCGCGGCACGCAACGTCAGCGCGCGCGGACTGGCCACGAGTGGGACACGTGGCACGGAGCTCCTGCGAGTGAGTGGCGGGCGCATCTGGCACCCGGGACGTTCAGTTGGCGGTGCGACTCAGACTGAGGAGCGAGTAGATCCGACCGTTCTCTCCTCGGACGGATCGTTCGGCGCGCGGGTCGGGAACCCAGCGCGTGCCGTCGACGACGAACGCGTAGCGATGCTCGCCCTCGCGCAGCGCCAGGGTCACGGACCAGCGCTGCGTCCGCTCGTCGCGCGCGAGCGGCGTCGCGGCCACGTTCCAGCGGTTGAAGTCGCCCGCCACCGCGACGCGTCGTGCATCCGGCGCGTCGAACATCAGCCGCACGAGTCGCAGTGTGTCGCGGAGCGTCGCGACGACGGTGTCTCCGAGCGCCACGGAGGACAGTCCCTGCCCCATGTCGCGCTGCGCGGCGGGCACGATGGCCGACAAGGTCGAGATTCCGCCGATTCCCGCGGCGAGCGAGAGACCGAGGAACGAATGCCGCGCCACGCGCTGCCAGGGTCGGCCAGCACGAGGGACCGGATGTCCCTCCGCAGCCGCGACCCGCACGCGCTCCATCACGCGTTGCCGGGCGCGTTCGTCGGTGCCGAGCGGAACATCGGCGTGCAGAGCCGCGGCGACGCGGCGCTCGAACCATTCAGACACTCGGCACCTCCTGTAGCAGGGCGCGCAGGCGCGCGAAGGCGCGCTGGACCCGCATCTTGAGCGCCGACTCTCCGGCACCGGTGATTCTCGACATCTCCTCGTAGGTCAGGTCGTCCGCGTACTTGAGCACGATCGCCTCACGCTGCTCCGCTGGAAGCCGCTCCAGCACGTGCTCCAGCTCCGGCCACGCACCGTCGTCCGTCTCTGCGGCGACGGCGAACTGGAGCCGATGCGGATCGAGATCGGGAAAGACCGCATCGCGCTTCTTCGTGCGCGCCAGCACCGTGCGGCACTGATTCACGAGGATACGCGTCAGCCAGGACGAGAAGCGCTCACGGTGCTCGTAGTCGCCCAGTGCCTTGAAGGCACGCAGAAACGTGTCCTGGATCGCCTCTTCCGCGTCCTCGCGGTTGCCGACGATTCGAAATGCGATCCGGGCGCAGCGCGGGTAGTGGCGGTCGACGAGACTCGAGAACGCCTCGGCGTCCCCGGCGAGCACTCGCTGGATGATGGCGCGATCACTCATGGCTGCACCCAACAACTCGCGGTCGCGCGGGAATAGTCACAGGGTGCCGCCGGGGACGCGGATGGCGCTCAAGGCCGGCCCAGCCGCGCGACGAAGCGTCGGTCGAGCCGGCGCTTGAGCCACCAGGCGAGCCGCAAACGTGCCGTCACGCTGCCCCACCGCAGGATGGCCCGCCCATCGCCGGTGTCGATCAGGCAGAGTGGCCGCGAGTGCGGGCGCGCCAGCCGGGGACGCGGCGCGCCCAGGTGACGTCGCAGCTCGCGCTCGAGCAGCTCCCCATGCCGGCGCGGATCCCCTGCACCGCCACTCACCGATGCGCAGTCGCCAGCCGCCCAGATCAGTGCCCCAGACTGTGCGCGGAGGTGCTCGTCGACGAGCAGCCGGCCATGACCATCGTGCGCCAGTTCGCTCTCGACGATGAGCCGCGGCGGAGCGCCCCCTGTCGTCCACAGCACCAGATCGCTCGGCAGCTCTCCGCCGGACGCGAGCAGCACGCGATCGGCGCGCACCTCTACCACGCGCGCCCCGAACGCGAAGCAGACGCCGGCACTCGCGAGCGCACGCTGCGCCAGATCGCGGCAGGACGAGAGATCGTCCAACAGGTGGGGCGCTGCATCGACGATGGTGACCACGCCACCGCCCCTTCTGCGACGCAGGAGTTGTTGCAGTGCGAACGCGCACTCGACGCCGATGCTGCCCCCACCAACCACCGTGCAGCGGAGCGAATGCTCGCCGTCGGCGAGCCGTGCCTCGATCGCGCCACGTGCCTCCGGGAGAATCGACGCCGGGCGAACCGGGATTGCATGCTCGACGACGCCCGGCAGGTGGCTGTCGAGCGGCGGACCGATCTCGTCGATCGAGCAGAGATCGAACGCGATGCGCTCCGACCCGGCGTGGATCACATGCGCCTGCGGCGCGAAGCGGTCCGCCCGCGCTTCGACGATCCTCGCGCCGGCACGCTCGGCGAGCGCGCCCACGTCGATGCGCGCCTCCGCCTCCGAGTAGGCCCCACGCAGGATACCCGACGTCATGGCGGGGTCGAACTGCACGCGGTCCGTCGTGACGAGCACGATCTCGAGCCCACGCACGAGTGGTCGGCTGAGCGCACGGAGGAGGTGCAGGTGCGCTCGCCCCGCTCCGACCAACACGAGGCGCCGAAGCCGCGGTTCCGCTCCCGGCACCGTCAGCGTCGTGGCTCCACGACGGCCGTCGCGTCGTTCTCTCGAGCCCAGGCCTCGAAGCCGCCGTCGGCGTTCGTCACCTCTCGCACGCCCGCGGCACGCAGCAGGCTCGCGGCCAACGCGCTGCGCGCGCCCCCCTGGCAGTAGATCAGGAGGGGCTCGCGGCTTCGCAGTTCGGCCAGCCGCGCTCCGAGCTGCACGAGGGGAACGTGCATCGCTCCGGGGACGTGACCCTCGTTCCACTCGGCCTCGGAGCGGACGTCGATCACGGACGCGGCGGAGGCATCGCGGGCAAGCCGGGAGGCCGGGACGGAAGGAATGCTGTCGAGCTCTCGCGGAGCGAACGAGGCGAGATCCGTCGCCTGCAGCGCCCCGAGCACTCGATCGTAGCCGATCAAGGCGAGATCACGCCTGAGCGTGTCAGCCTGGTGCATCTCATCGGGCGCGACGAGCAGGACGAGCTCCCGCTCCGGGTCGAGTACCGAACCGGCCCAGGTGAGGAAGGAGCGCCCGATTGGAAGGCTGATGGAATCCCGCAGATGCCGCGCGAGAAACTCCGCCGACGGGCGGGTGTCGACCACCAGCGCTCCCTCGCGCACCCGCGCGTGCAGGGCGCCTGCGTCCAGCCTCGATGCACTGGGCATCTCGGACACGCCGCGGGCGTTCAGCTCCTTCATGCGGGCGAAGTAGGCTGGCGGCTCCGGCTGATCGGCCAACACCGTGCGCACGAACTGCTGCTCGTCTCCGATCTGGAACGCCCAATTGGTACGGAGCTCGTAGCCGAGCGTGCTCTGAGGCACCGCTCCGAGTGACTTCCCGCAGGCGGATCCCGCTCCGTGCCCGGGCCAAACCTGCAGATAGTCGGGCAGATCGCGGATGGCTCGGAGCGAACGGTACAGATCGGCCGCGGCACGCTGCATGGAGCCCTGGATCCCGACAGCCCGCTCGAGGAGATCGGGACGTCCGACGTCCCCGGCGAAAAGGAAGTCGCCGCTGAGAAATCCCACAGTCAGATCGCTCGTGGCTTCGTCGGTGACGACGAAGATGAGGTGCTCGGGGGTATGTCCTGGTGTGTGCCTGACCTCGAGCCGCACTCGGCCGAGCTGCAGGAGATCGCCGTGCCGCAACGCCTCGGCTCCCGTGCGACGCACGCGCTCGGATGCTCCCTCGTCGCCGCCCTCCGCGGATAGCAGAAGCTTGGCGCCGGTCGCCCGGGCGAGCGCTTCGGCGCCGGAGAGGAAATCGGCGTGCACGTGCGTTTCGGTCACCAGCTCGATGCGCACGTCCTCGAACGCGGCGACCTCCAGATAGCGCTCCGGATCCCGAAGGGGATCGATCACGATCGCTTTCCGCGTCGCCTCGCAAGCGATCAGGTAGCTCGCCTGTGCAAGCCTGTCATGATAGAGGCGCCGGAAGATCATCGGGGAGGGAGGAGGTGGCGGGCCGGTTGCTTGTGACGGCCACAGCGCAGGGTTAAATTATATGGCTCAGGAGCAGTGCCCGCGACGGCAGCGTCGCGCGAGTGTCCTGCGTGCGTAGCTCAGCTGGATAGAGCGCTTGCCTCCGGAGCAAGAGGTCGTGGGTTCGAATCCCGCCGCGCGCATCCTCTGCAGAAAGGCCCCGCGAGGCACATGATCTCCGCGGGGCTTTCTCGCACCTAGTGGCGTCGGACGACCTCAGCCCGTGTACTGGTCCGTCCATTGCACAGGTCGCTCGCGGTCTCCCACCTCGCTCTTCACTCCCTCATACCGACATGGCGCGTCCGCTCGCCTGGTCCAACGTCCGTGGTGGCCTCGTCGCCATCACTGCGATCGTGGGCATCGCCGTCGCCACGTTGAAGTTCGCGCGTGTTGGCGCGCTGCGCGGCGACACGTTGCGTGTCTACGCGGTGGTGGGGGCGGCGCGCGGCGTTCTCAAGGGCTCCGAGGTGTGGTTGATGGGTCAGAAGGTCGGCAAGATCGCCGACATTCAATTCCGCTCGCCCGCGGAGAGCGACACCTCGGCGCGGGTGCTCGTGGTGATGGACGTGCTCGAACAGTATCGGGGTGCGATTCATCGGGACGCGGTCGCGCAGATCCGCCCTGGCGGCTCCGTGATCGGCGCGATGGTGGTCTATCTCACCTCGGGCACCGCTGGAGCACCGCCGATTCGGGAAGGCGACACCTTGCACGCGAAGCCCCAATCCGATGTCGAGACGGCGACGGCCCAGCTCGGCGCAGCGACGAGGGAGCTCCCGGCCGTCATGGCCAACATGAAGACGATCTGGGGCGAGCTGCAGTCGTCGAGGGGCGCCATGGGAGCGCTGATCCAGCGCGGGACCCTCGACCGTGGACCGCTCCGGTCGGCGAGTGCGCAGATGTCCCGTCTCCGACAGCGCCTGAGCGGTGGACGCGGCTCGCTGGGGCAGGTCATGAACGGGAATCTGGCCGCCCGTGCGCAGCGTGTCATGGCGCGCGCGGACTCGGTGCGTACCCTGGTCGGCTCGTCGAATACGTCGCTGGGCCGTCTGCGGCGCGACAGCACGCTCGTCGCCGAGGTGAACGACATCCGCGACGAGCTGGGGGAGGTTCGCGCCGCGCTCGCCGAGTCGCGCGGAACGGCGGGTCGTGTATTGCATGATAGCGCGGCGTTCAGCGCGCTCGGTGAGGTCCACCGCGAGATGACGCTGCTCGTGGAAGACCTCAAAAAGCACCCTCTCCGCTACAGCCCCTTCTGACGGCCGCGCTCTTGACCCCCCTTCTGGCCGCTCCTAGCTTCCCATGCCGCACCGGATCCCTCTACCCGTCACCCGCCGCCCGGTGTGGCGCGGCTCCCGCCGCCGCTCGTCGATCGAACCCCTGCTCGCGCTCTGCGTGCCTGCCGATCGTCGCGCTCCCTCCCCGCGCACGACCGCCTCGTGAACATCGCTGAGCTCAAGCGGAAGTCGATGCCCGAGCTGCACGATATGGCGGACACGCTCGCTGTCGGCGAGCACGATGCGCTCGGCCGGCACGATCTGCTGTTCAAGATCGAGCAGAAGCTGCTCGACGCCGAGCACACGCTCATGGGTGAAGGGGTCCTCGAGGTGCTTCCCGAGGGCTATGGCTTCCTTCGCAGCCAGGACTGGAACTACCTGTACAGTCCCGACGACATTTACGTCTCGCCCTCCCAGATCAAGCGATTCGACCTGCGGACCGGCGACACGGTCAGCGGCCAGGTCAGGCCACCAAAGGAGTGGGAGCGCTATCTCGCCCTCTTGAAGGTCGAGCGCGTGAACGGCGACGAGCCCGAGGCGGCGAAGGCTCGCGTTGGGTTCGACAATCTGCGGCCGCGGTATCCACAGGGGCGGCTGCGCCTCGAGTCGAGCGACGGCGACCTGAGCATGCGCGTGATGGACCTCGTCGCGCCGATCGGGAAGGGGCAGCGCGGCCTCATCGTCGCGCCGCCGCGTGCGGGCAAGACGATCCTGCTTCAGAAGATCGCCAACGCGCTGGCGGAGAATCATCCCGAGGTCACGCTGATCGTGCTCCTGATCGACGAGCGGCCGGAGGAGGTGACCGACATGCACCGCGAGGTGCGTGGAGAGGTGATCAGCTCGACGTTCGACGAGGAAGCGACCCGGCACGTGCAGGTCGCCGACATGGTGATCGAGAAGGCGAAGCGTCTCGTCGAGTCGGGGAAGGACGTGGTGATCCTGCTCGACTCGATCACGCGTCTGGCACGGGCGCACAACAGCGTGATCCCGAGCGGTGGGAAGATCATGTCGGGCGGGCTCGACGCGAAGGCGATGGAGAAGCCGAAGAAGTTCTTCGGTGCGGCGCGCAACGTGGACGGCGGCGGCTCGCTGACGATCATCGCCACCGCGCTCATCGAGACAGGCTCGCGCGCCGACGAGATGATCTTCGAGGAGTTCAAGGGCACGGGGAACATGGAGCTCGTGCTCGCGCGAGAGATCGCCGAGAAGCGGATCTATCCGGCGATCGACATCAATCGCTCCGGGACGCGGAAGGAGGAGCTGTTGTTCACGCCGGAAGAGCTGAACCGCGTCACGCTCCTGCGCACCTTCCTCGCCGACATGCCCGAGACCGAAGCGATCGACTTCCTGCTGAAGCAGATGTCGCGCTCCAAGAACAATCGCGAGTTCTTCGTGCAGATGCGCGAGGGGTGAGCTCGTGCGGATGATGCCGCCCGAGCGCGGCCGCTGGATGGCGATCGACTGGGGCGAGCGACGGATCGGGCTCGCGCTGAGCGATCCCAGTGGAACGATCGCGAGCCCCGCGGGCGTCGTGGAGCGCCGCGCCGGCAAGCGTCCGCCG
>DATFOL010000383.1:0-16066 GCA_035265545.1 Gemmatimonadaceae bacterium
GGATCCGCGTCGGCACGCACCTGCTTGAGGACCTCGAGGCCGTCGAGCTCCGGCATGACGATGTCCAGCAAGGCCACGTCGAACGCCTCGGCGCGCAGTGCCTCGAGCGCGGCGCGCCCATCGGTGACCGTGCGCAGCGCGTAGCCGCGGCCGGTGAGGAAGTTGGACAGGATCTGCCCGAGGTGCACCTCGTCCTCGGCGACGAGCACCTTGATCTTCGTCTCGCTCACGTGCGTTCTCCTCGTTCATCGGCGCGCGGGAGCACGATTCGGAACACGCTTCCCTCACCCGGTGTGCTGTCGACCTCGATGCGGCCCCCGTGTTCCGCGACGATGGCGTAACAGATGGAGAGGCCGAGCCCCGTGCCACGCCCGGGCGCCTTCGTGGTGAAGAAGGGCTCGAAGATCTTCGGCAGATCGGCGCGCCGGATCCCCTCGCCGTGGTCGACGACCTCGGCGAGCACGCTCTGCGCGTGCTCGCCCCAGCGCGTGCGCAACTCGACCGTGCCCTGCTCGTTCATGGCGTCCATCGCGTTGAGCAGGAGTGACATCACGACCTGGACGAGCTGCTCCTCGTTCGCGCGCACCACGGCGCCGAGCGAGCGGTCCAGATCGAGCTGGACCGTGAGCTTCTTGAAGCGCGTGTGGTGCTTGAGAATGAACAGCGTCCGCTCGATCGTGCTGTTGACGTCCACCAGCGTCTTGTCCGCGGACTTCGGCCGGCTGAAGTCCAGCAGCGAGTCGATGATTCCCTTGCAGCGACCAACTTCGCTCTGGATGAGGCGCAAGCCTTCGCGAAGGGGCTCGGCCGGCTCGGTCATCGAGAGCTCGAGGCTCTCGGCACAGGCGGAGATCGTCGCGAGAGGATTGTTGATCTCGTGCATCACGCCGGCGGCGAGCGTGCCGATCGCGGCGAGCTTCTCCGCCTGGCTGAATCGGTCCTGGGCCTCGCGCCACTCCGTGACGTCCTCGCCCACAGTGATGACGTGAGTCACCGGACCGTCGTCGAGGCGCATCGGAATCTTCGAGATCCGGTAGGTGCGCGTCTCGCCCGAGGCGCGCGACTCCATCTGAAAGATCTGGAGCCGTCCGGTGGCGAAGACCTCGTCGAACTCGCGCCGCAGGACGTCGACAGGCTGCCGATGCAGGATCTCGAATATCGTGCGGCCGAGCGCATCCTCGCGGGACACGCCCTGCATCCCGGTCTCGCGCTTGCGGTTCCAGACGGAGATGCGGTACTCGCGATCGATGACGTAGAGCCCGACCGGCAGCGAGTCGATGATCCGCTCGGTGATGCGGCGCTCGCGGTCGATTTGCCGCGTGCGCTCGATGACCTCGGACTCCAGCCGCTGCGCATATGCCGCCTGACGCAGCACGGGGGCGAGGATGTCGGCGACGGTGGAGAGGAAGGCGTGCTGCTCCGGCGAGAGATGCGGCGGCGGCGCGAGCACGAGCGCACCGAGCGGATCGTGCGCGGCATGGAGGCGAACGAGCAGCATCTCGTCGTCGCTCCGGCCCGAGCGCGTCAGCCGCGTGCGAACGTCGATCGGTGACGGCGGCGCGACACCGACCCTCGCATTGCAGCGCATGCCGGTCGGCTCGATAAGCCAAAGGGAGACGCCCGTGGCTCCGACGGCCCTCGAGATGCCAGAGAGCACTCCACCGAGCACCTCTGTCGGATCGTCGCCGGTGGCGAGCGACGCGGCGATCTGCGCGAGCGCACTAAGGAGCGTCCCGCGCGTATCCTCGCCGTCTGCTCCGGTCACGGTCGAGATGGAGTCGGACGGGATTTCGTTCGATCCAGGGGGAACCAGAGAGCGACTCGTGTGGAAGGGAGCGGCGAATCTAGACCGGCGCGTCGGAGCGGACAAGATGACCGACGCCCCCTGGTCATTGCACCGACTCGAGCCCCTCCCACAGTCCTTGGAGGTACATCGCGCCGAGCGCACGATCGTGGAGACCATAGCCAGGTCGGCCACGCTCACCCCAGATCATCCGCCCGTGGTCGGGACGCATCGGTCCGGTGAATCCCACTTCGACCAACGCGGCCAGCACGTCGCGCATCGGCACGTCTCCGAAGCGCGATGGATGCGGCGCCTCGTGGAACTGGCGCTCGCCAGTGATGGCGACGTTCCGGCAGTGCGCGAAGTGAATCCGACCGCGCGCGCCGATGCTCCGCGCGATCGCGGGAAGATCGTTCGTCGGATCGGCGCCGAGAGACCCGGTACAGAGCGTGACGCCATTGGCGGGGTTGTCGACGAGATCGATCAGCCGCTCGAATGCCGCGCCGTTGGTGATGATCCGCGGGAGTCCGAAGATCGACCAGGGTGGATCGTCGGGATGGATGGCCATGCGCACGCCGGCGCGCTCCGCCTCGGGCGCAACCCGCTCGAGGAAGTAGGCGAGGTTCTCCCACAGCTTCTCGGCGTCCACCTCCTTGTACGCGGCGAGCAGGGCGCGAAGCGCGTCGGCGTCGTAGGCGGCGGACCAGCCCGGGAGGTCGCCGGTCCCGCGCGAGAGGTCGATACGCGAGAGAGCGGCGTCATCATAGGAGAGCGCCGTCGATCCGTCGGGCTGCAGCTCCGCGAGATCGGTGCGCGTCCAGTCGAAGATCGGCATGAAGTTGTAGCAGAGCACAGGCACGCCGAGCTCGCCCATCGCGCGCACACTCGCGATGTACTGGTCGATGAGCCGGTCGCGCGATGGACGCCCGAGCTTGATATCCTCGTGGACCGCGATGCTCTCCACGACGGCGAATCGAAGACCCGCCTTGTCGATCATCTCGCCGATCCGCTCGAGCGAGCTTTTCGACCACACCTCGCCGATGGCGACGTCGTAGAGCGCCGTGACGATCCCGGTGACGCCGGGGATCTGCCGGATGTTCGCGAGCGGGATCGGGTCGTCGGGCCCGAACCAGCGGAAGGTCATGTGCATCGGTCAGACGGGCGGAAGGTGGTCATCTCGGAGCTCAAAGTCGGTCGGCAAAGGATCTCACGCCGTCCGGACGACGAAGTGATAGACGGTGCGAGAGCGGTGCTCCGCACCGGGCTGCAGGATGGTCGCGGGGAAGGACGGCTCGTTCGGCGAGTTCGGGAAATGCTGAGTCTCGAGCGCCAGACCCGAGCGGTACCGGTGTGGCACGCCGCCCTTTCCCATCACCGTGCCGTCCAGAAAGTTGCCCGTGTAGAACTGGATACCAGGCTCGGTGGTGTGAATGTCGACGCCGCGACCACTCACGGGCTCGGTCAATCGCGCGGCCAGGGCGAGCTCGACGTCGCTGGCGCGATCGAGGACGAAGTTGTGATCGTAGCCTCCGGCGAGACGCAGCTGCTCGTCGTCGGCACCGATGCGCGCGCCGATCGTCTCCGCCGTGGAGAAGTCGAAAGGCGTTCCTCGAACGCTGCGAAGCTCGCCGGTGGGAACGAGCGTCGCATCCACCGGAGTGAAGCGCGAGGCGTTGAGCTCCAGGCTGTGGCCGAGGATGTCGCCGCTGCCCGACCCGGCGAGGTTGAAGTAGGCGTGCTGAGTGAGGTTGACCGGCGTCGCCTTGTCGGTGGTGGCGATGAAGTCGATGACGAGCTCACCATCGCGCGTGAGTCGATAGCTCACGCGCGCGCGCAGAGTGCCGGGGTAGCCTTCGTCGCCGTCGGGGCTCACGTGCTCGAGCGTGAGCCCGATGTCGCCGCGGTCCTCGAATGGCTCGACGGCCCACACCGCCTTGTTGAACCCTCGCGTGCCCCCGTGCAGATGATTGCCCCCGGCGTTCCTGGCGAGGGTGTATTCGCGCCCATCGAGGGTGAAGCGGCCCTCGCGAATGCGGTTGGCATAGCGGCCCACCAGGGCGCCGAGGTAGCTCTTGTCACGGCCGTACTCCTCGAGAGTGTCGTACCCGAGGGTCACGTCGGCCAGCGCTCCCTGCCGGTCGGGAGCGAGGATCGACTGGATGACGCCTCCGAACGAGAGCACCCCGATCGTCACACCGCCCGGCGACGTCAGCGTGAAGCGCTCGACGATGCGCCCGTCGGGCGTGGTGCCGAACCGTTCGCGACGCACGCCCGGCGGCATCGATGACTGGGACTGCGCTGAGGATCGAGTCGACATGCGGGATCTGGAGTGGCGAGCGTCAGCTCGTCGGCTCGCCGATCGCGGTCGCGAGCACCCGCTCGGGTGTCCACTGCGCGATCGGGCGCGACGGAGACAGCGTTCCGCGATACATCACCGCGAGGCGGTCGCAGAGGCCGAACAGCTCGGGCAGATAGGAGCTGACGATGAGGATGGCGCGGCCCGCGGCGGCCTGACGCGCGATGGTGTCATAGACGTCGGCCTTGCTGCCGATGTCGATGCCACGGGTGGGCTCGTCGAGGAGCATGACGTCGGCCTCCTGATGGAGCAACCGACCGAGGGCGACTTTCTGCTGATTGCCGCCCGAGAGGGCGCGTACCGCTTGGGACTCGCCTCGCGCGCGAATGCGCAGCTCGCGAATCCAGTGTCGCGTGCGTTCCGCCTGACGGGCCAGATCGAGCATGCCACCGCGCGCGCGCTGCGGCCGCGTGGCGCAGAGATTGTCGGCGATGGAGAGAGGCAAGGCGAGACCTTCGCCCTTCCGATCTTCGCTCACGTACCCGACGCCCTGGCGCACGCGCTCCGCCGCACTGGCTTGACGCGCCGCGTGCGCGGTGCCGTGCAGCTCGACGGTGCCCGACGCGGGCGTGTCGAGCCCGTACAACGCGCGCACGAGCTCCGTCCGACCGGAGCCGAGCAGTCCGGCGATCCCGAAGATCTCGCCCTGCCGCAGATCGAAGCTTGCCTCGCGCAGACGCGGGGGCGCGGAGAGACCGCGCACCGAGAGCACCACCTCGGGTTCGCGCGGCGGGTGGCGCACAGGGAACAGGCCCTCGGCCGAGCGACCCACCATCAGCGTGATGAGCTGATCGTTCGTCGTGCCCCCGATGGATCCGCTGCCGACCGTCCGGCCGTCGCGGAGCACGGTGTAGTGATCGGCGATCTGGCGCACTTCCTCGAGGAAATGGCTGATGTAGACGATCGCGATCCCGCGCGCGGCGAGTCGCCGAATGAGGGCGAACAACCGATCCACATCGGATCCCTGGAGGCTGCTCGTCGGCTCGTCCATCAACAGCACCCGCGCGTCGCCGGCGAGGGCGCGACAGATCTCGACGATCTGGCGAGCGGGCAGCGAGAGGTCGCTCAGCCGCTTGTCCGGATGGATCTCCGGGTGCGGTAGCTCGTCGAGCAGCGCACGTGCACGAGCGGCCGCGGCGGGCCGATCGATCCAGCCACGCCGCGAGACTTCGTTGCCGAGCAGCACGTTGTCGGTAACGGACAGATGCGGGCAGAGCGACAGCTCCTGGTGGATCAACGCGACGCCACGGCGACGCGCGTCGAGCGGTGCGCCCGGCGCGTACGGCTCACCGTGGAGCTGCATCATGCCGCGATCGGGCTGCACCTCACCCGAGAGCACGTTCATGAGCGTGCTCTTCCCCGCCCCGTTCTCCCCGAGCAGCGCCAGCACCTCGCCGGGTCGGACCGTCAGGTCCACCCCGTCGAGCGCGATCGTCGCGCCGTAATGCTTCGCGACGCCGGCGACCTGGAGTCCAGCGCTCACTGTCCGCTCAGATATTTGCCGACGGGAGGATTGGTCAGCTCCACGATCGCCGGCTCGTCCATGTTCTCGGGTGTGACGAGGGTGACGCCAGTGTCGATGCGCTTCTCGACTGGCTGATTCCGCAGGTGCGAGACCATGGTCTTCACTCCGAGGTAGCCCATCTTCATCGGATTCTGCACGGCGACGCCGTCGAGCTGCTTCGCCTTCATCGCGGCGAGGAGCGACTTGCTCGCATCGAAGCCGACGAGGCGGATCTTTCCCGCCTTGCCGATGTCCTGCAGCGCGAGCAGCATCCCGTCAGTCGACGACTCGTTCGGCGTGAAGATGCCCGTGAGCTCGTTGCCGTAGCGATTGAGCAGGTTCTCCGACGTGCGCTTCGCCGTCTCGCGCGTGGCGCCGGCGTACTGGTCCGAGGAGACCAGAATAATTCCCGGAAAGGCGGACTTCATCTTGTCCGCGAATCCCTTCTCGCGCTCCGCCGTGCTCGCGGAGCCTTCCTGATAGCGCAGCAGGAGCACCTTTCCTTTGCCGCCGAGTAGAGTCCCGAGCCGCTCGGCGCACAGCTCTCCGCCCTTGTAGTTGTCGGTCGCCACGAAGCTGACGATCTGCTCCGACTCGAGCCCCGAGTCGAAGATGACCGTCGGTACGCCGGCGTTCTTCGCCTCCTCGACCGGCCGCACGAGCGCACGGTTGTCGAGCGGCGCGAGCACGATGCCGGATACGCCCTGGCTCGTGAATCCCTCCACGACCTGCACCTGCTGCTCGCGATCATCCTCGCGTAGCGGGCCCTTCCAGATGATCCGCACGCTGTCGCCGTTCGCGGTGAGCTCCTGCGCCGCCTGCTCGGCGCCGGCGTGGATGGCCCTCCAGAACTCGTGCGTCGTCCCCTTCGGGATGACGGCGATCGTCATCATCTTGCCGGCCGAGCCCGCGCTGGCGGAGGGCTGCTTCGATCCGGCATCTCCACCACTACAGGCAGACGCGACCAACGCGAGGAGCAGCGCAGCGATCGCAGGGCGTCGAGTCGTTCTCAACGTGAGTCTCCAGCGTGTCGGGGGCATACGGCGGAATCGGGGAGCGATCGTGAAGAATGTACAGGTGCATCGCCGCGAGCAGCAGCGCTAGAGCACGACGACGCCCTTCACGTAGTCGGGATGGCGATGATCGCCGGCGAATGCAGCGGGCACGGCATCGAGGGAGGGATACCGGTGAGTGACGAGCGATGCGACATCGATCGCGCCACGTTCGATCAGCGTCAGAGCGCGCGCGTAGGTGACCGGGCGACCGGCGGCATCGTGCCCGCCCGATGCACCGGCGGGCGAGACGAACGTCGGTTCGAGGAACTGAACGTTGTTCAGCACACCCAGGTCCACTCCGCTGTGACCATGCCCGTACAGGAGGATCGTGGCCTGCTTGCGAACGAGCGCCGGGATCGACGCGAACAGCTTCCCCGATCCGGTCGCCTCGATGAGGAGCTCGGCGCGCCGGCCGCCGGTGCGCTCAGCCACTGCCTCGACGACGTCGGTGTCGCTCGGGTCGATGGGGTCGGCCCCGAAGCGCGCCGCCAACGCGCGCTTCGCGGGATTCGGCTCGCTGAGCAACAGCACGCCTTCGTAACCGAGCACGTTGCGCAGATACTGTACGAAGAGCAGCCCGGCAGGCCCACCACCGCAGATGAGGATGGACCGCACACCGTGCGACTCGCCCGCACGACCGAGTGGATATCGGGCCGCCGCGCGCGCGATCATCTCGCTCGAGTGCACGATGCAGCCGAGCGGCTCGGCGAGCGCCGCCTGGTCCGCTGAAAGGCCGGAAGTGATGCGGACCGTGTTCGCCGCCGGGACGGTGACCAGCTCGGCGAAGCCGCCGGGGAGGCCGGTGATCCCATGCTCGGCGTAGTGCTCGCACTGGTGCGAGTCGCCGGTGAGACAGTACTCGCACGGCGGCGCACGCCGCTCGCTCACGCAGGTGCGGCCCTGGTCCACGATGACGCGGTCGCCGGGCGCGGCGTCGAGCACGGCACTGCCGACTTCCTCGATCACGCCGGCGATCTCGTGTCCCAGGATCTGTGGCTGCTCGGTCAGGGGACGGATGCGGCCGTGATCGTCGGAGTTGTAGTTGGCGTGTCCGGCGACGATGTGCAGATCGGTGCCGCACAGTCCCACGGCCTCGACGCGCACCACGACCTCGTGTACGGCCGGTCGCTTGACGGGCACCTCGCGCACCTCGATGCGTGCGACGTCGACCAGTACCGCCGCGCGCATGGTGGTGCGCGGTGCGGACGCGGTGGCCGTCACCGGCCGGCGCCCACCCGCGTCCGCGTCGAGACGCCGGCCCACGCCGCGCCCGCCGGATAGGAGTATTCGTCGAGGCTCTCGGGACGCATGGTGATGCTGTAGCCCGGCGACATCGGCGGCATGTATCGTCCGTCGCGAATGACGACCGGATCGAGGAAGTGCTCGTGGAGATGGTCGACGTACTCGACGATGCGGTTCTCCATCGAGCCGCTCACGCCGATGAAGTCGAACATCGACAGGTGCTGCACGTACTCGCACAGGCCGACGCCGCCGGCGTGGGGGCAGACCGGGATCCCGAACTTCGCGGCCAGCAGCAGCACGGCCAGCACCTCGTTCACACCGCCCAGGCGGCACGCGTCGATCTGACAGAAGGCGATGGCATTCGCCTGCATGAGCTGCTTGAAGATGATCCGGTTCTGGCAGTGCTCTCCCGTCGCCACGCCGATCGGGGCGACGGCGCGGGCGATCGCCGCGTGTCCGAGCACGTCGTCGGGGCTCGTCGGCTCCTCGATCCACCAGGGATCGAACCGCGCCAGCTCGCGCATGCTGGCGATGGCCTCGTCAACGTCCCACACCTGATTCGCGTCCACCATGAGCTTGCGATCGGGGCCGATCTCGTCGCGGATGATCGCAGCGCGGCGCATGTCGTCCTGCAGGTCTCGCCCGACCTTGATCTTGAAGTGGGACCAGCCTTCCGCCATTCCCTCGCGGCACAGCCGTCGGATCTTCTCGTCGGAGTAGCCAAGCCAGCCAGCAGACGTCGTGTACGCCGGATACCCGGACGCGAGCAGCTCACGCTCGCGCGCCGCACGCGTCGGCGCCTGGCGACGGAGGATCTCGAGGGCTTGCTCGGGAGTGAGCGCGTCAGTGATGTACCTGAAGTCGATGCATCGCACGATCTCGTCCGGCGTCAGGTCGGCCAGCAGCTTCCACAACGGCTTGCCCTCCACCTTCGCCCAGAGATCCCAGACCGCGTTCACCACCGCGGCGGTCGCGAGATGGATCACGCCCTTCTCTGGCCCGACCCATCGAAGCTGGCTGTCGCCGACGATCCGACGCCAGAACGCCCCCATGTCGCGCGCGATCGCGCCGAGGTCGAGTCCGATGACGAACGGCGCCAGCGCCTCCACCGCCGCGACGCACAGCTCGTTGCCGCGCCCGATGGTGAAGGTGAGCCCGTGTCCCTCCAGGCCGTCGTCCACGTTGGTGTGGAGCACGACGTACGTCGCGGAGTAGTCGGGGTCGGCGTTCATCGCGTCAGACCCGTCGAGCCCGCGCGAGGTCGGAAAGCGTACGTCGCGAACATCGACGCGCGTGATGGTCCGCGTCAGTCGCGTCGTCACGCGTAGGCCTTGAGCCGCTGGCGCGAAGAGCCGAGCCCGTCGATCCCCAGCTCGACGACGTCTCCCGGCTGGAGGAACCGAACAGGCGAATGTCCCATCGCTACTCCCGCCGGCGTTCCCGTCGAGATGACGTCGCCGGGCAGGAGCGTCATGAACTGACTGATGTAGCTGACGAGCATCGGTACGCCGAACACGAGGTCGCGCGTGGAGCCATCCTGCTTGCGCTCGCCGTTGACGGTCAGCCAGAGCTTCAGATCGTGGATGTCCCCGAGCTCGTCCGGTGTGGCGAGGAAGGGGCCGAGAGGCGCGAAGGTATCGCAGCTCTTTCCCTTGACCCACTGCCCTCCGCGCTCGAGCTGGAAGACCCGTTCCGAGTAGTCGTTGTGCAGCACGTAGCCGGCGACGTGTGCGAGTGCGTCGGACTCGGCGACGTAGCTCGCGCGGCGGCCGATCACCACCGCGAGCTCCACCTCCCAGTCGGTCTTCGTGCTGCCCTTCGGGATCACGACGTCGTCGTTCGGACCGACGATGGCCGTCGTCGACTTGAAGAAGATGACCGGCTCCGCGGGCACGGCCATTCCCGACTCCTTCGCGTGGTCGCGGTAGTTCAGCCCAACGCACACGATCTTGCTCGGGCGGTGAATCGGCGGTCCCAGGCGGACGTCGTCAGCCACCACCGGCGCACGCGCACCTTCGCTGCGGAGCCACTGCGAGAGGCGCTCGAGGCCATCGCCACCGAGGAAGCGCTCGCCATAGTCCTCCCCGAATCCGGATGCGTCGATACGGCGGCCAGCGGGCAGCAGCACGCCGGGACGTTCGTCACCAGCGGGACCAAAGCGGATCAGTTTCATCGATCACATCTTGAGGGTGAGGAATCCGCCGTCGATCGGGTAGTTGCTGCCCGTGATGAACGAGGCGGCGTCGGAGCAGAGGAACAGGGCGAGCTCGGCGATCTCGCTCGGCTTGCCCATGCGGCCGATGGGCTGGGTGCGCGCGAGCTGATCGAAGACTTCGGCTTCGCGCCCCGGATAGTTCCGCGCGAGGAATCCGTCGACGAATGGCGTATGCACCCGCGCCGGCGAGATGCAGTTGCAGCGAATCTTCTGGTGGATGAAGTCGCGCGCGATGGAGAGCGTCATGGTGAGGACGGCGCCCTTGCTCATCGAGTACGCGAAGCGGTCCGGGATGCCGATCGTGGACGCGACCGACGCGATGTTCACGATGACGCCCCCGCGCTCCTTCATCCCCGCCACGCCGAGCTTGAGGCAGTTGTAAACGCCTTTGACATTCACCGCGTACACGCGGTCGAAGTCCGCCTCGGTGGTCTGCTCGACGGTGCCGACGTGCGCGACACCGGCGCTGTTGACGAGAATGTCGAGGGGACCGTGACGCTCGCGCACTTCGGCAAAGGCGTGTGCGACCTCCGACTGCCTCGACACGTCGCACGCGACGTACGTCGCGGTGCCGCCTCCCTCCGTGATCGCCTCCACCGTCTCGTCGGCGGGTGCCAGGTCGAGAATTCCGACCCTCGCGCCACGGAGTCCGAAGAGCGTGGCGATCGCCTGTCCGATCCCCGATCCTCCGCCCGTGACGATCGCGGTCCGTCCGCTGAAGGGCATGCCCGTCGCAGGCTCAGCCATCGACCGGCACCGCCAGACCATAGGTGCGCGTCGCGTTCTCGGCGAACAACGCTCGGCGTTCTGCATCGGGCCACGACGAGGTGATCTCGTCGACGATCGCGCGCCAGCGACCCGCACCGCCACCGAGCGTGCTCACTGGCCAGTCGGAGCCGTACAGCAGGCGCGAGGCCCCGAAGCACCCTCGGGCGTGCTCCACCCAGGGCGCGAGCGCCTGCGCGTTGCGCTGATCCTCGCGAGACTCGGTGAGCAGGCCTGAGATCTTGCACGACACACTCTCGTTCGACGCCAGGCGCTCGAGCTGAGCTGCCCACGTATCGAACTCCTCGTCGCGAATGGCCGGCTTGCCACAGTGGTCGAGCACGAAGGTCGCCTCCGGGCAACGCTCCACGAGCGCGACGACCTCGGCGAGTTGGTCCGCGGTGACGCAGAGGTCGAACGGATAGCCGGCCACTCCCACCGCCTGGACCCCGCGCACGAATGCGGGTTGCAGCGCGAAGCCGGTCGCTTGGCGCTGAATGTTGTGCCGCACGCCCACGACCCGCCGCCCTTGGCCGAGTCGCGCGAGCGCGTCATCACGGCGCGGCTCGTCCAGTAGATCGACGAAGGCGACGATGCCCGCGATGCGTGGCTCGTCGGCGGCCAGTCGATCGACCCACTCGACCTCCCTCACCGCCTGGCCGGTCGCGCAGTTCGCCTCGACGAAGATCAAGGCGTCGACCGATCGCGATCGCAGCGGCTCGAAGTCGCCCGGGAGGAATGCGCGACCAAGTGTGGGCTCGGCGGCGAGCCACGGATAGTCGAGCACTGACGGATCCCAGAAGTGCACGTGAGCGTCGATCGCGCGGATGTCAGCCATCGTCATGCGCCCGACGCGAGTGCGGCTGCCGCCGAGCGCTCGGCCCAGGTCGCCCGTGCGCGGTCGAGCGCGACGGCGAGCACGATGATGACGCCGATGATGATCTCCTGGATGTAGTTGGGCCATCCCATCTGCTGACAGCCGTTGCGCAGGAACGCCATGATCAGCGCGCCGATGATCGATCCCGTGATGCTGCCTTCTCCGCCGCTCAGACTGCCACCACCGATCACCACGGCGGCGATGATGTCGAGCTCCGCTCCGTTCGCGACAGTAGGATCGCCTTGGCGCAGACGGGACATCTGCATCACGCCGGTGAGCCCGAAGAGACATCCCGCGATGCCGTAGATCGCGATCCGGAGGCGGCCAGTGTTCACGCCGCACGCGCGCGCGGCGGCCTCGTTGGAGCCAAGGGCGAACACCCGGCGTCCGAACACGGTGCGATTGAGCACCATCGCGGCGAGTCCGGCGAGCACCAGCGCGGTCCAGACGCCGATCGGCAGGATCAGCCACGCGGGCTTCGGAAAGGTGACGAGCAAGTCGTTCACCCATGTTGGAGGCGCGTTGACCGTCTGCTCGTGCGCCAGCCACTTGGCCACTCCACGCGCGATCCCCAGCATGCCGAGCGTGACGATGAAGGGAACAACGCGAAGCGTAGTGATCATCGCGCCATTGAACACGCCGATGAAGCCCCCCGTCGCGATCGCCGCGAGGAGCGCGAGCAGCGGCGGCCAGCCGGCCGAGATCCCGAGGGCGGTGATCACTCCGGTGAGGGCGATCGTCGCGCCGACGGACAAATCGATCCCGCCGCTGACGATGATCATCGTCATGCCGATCGCGCCGATCGCCGTGATCACGGTCTGCGACAGGACGATCCGCAGGTTGAACGCCGACAGGTACCGACCGGGCGCGTCCGTCAGCAGCGTGAACACCAGGACGATCGCGATCAGCCCGAGCGCCGGTCCGATCCGGACGATCCAGCGGCGGAGCATTGCGCCCGTCACGAGCGAGCGCTCGGTGGCGAGCAGCGTCGAAGCGCCGGCCTGTTCAGAGCTGGACGACGGCACTGAGGCGAAGGTGTGAGGGACGTCGGGCGGCACGCACCGTCTCGCGGTGGTCCGCACCGGATCGCGCGCGCGGACGTGCGTCGGCGTGGAGATAATACTGCCCGGTTTCGCGCCGCGCGACTGGCGCGGGCAGCTCACCGCGGACGGCGAGCGGTGCTGTCGGGGCGAGCCGAAGCGGAGTCGTTGGGAGACGGAAGCAGTGGCCCGGAATCTTCGTGCGGATCCCACGTCAGCACCGCGATCACGCCCGCCGAATGCCCGATTCCCCACCGTGCGGTGGCGTCGATCCCGTTCATCTTCCGGACCGAGCTGACATTGCGCGTGGAGATCTGGGCCAGCGACTGCACCCCGCCCATGCGCGTGTCGTCGAGATACACCCAGATGCGGCTCGGCGTCGCGAAGCTGTCGGGGCCACGCTCGTTGAGCCAGTTCGCGCGGAGGGTCTGCACCGCCTCGAGCACGTTCTGGTAGTTCCGCTCGTCGAGCTGCTCCTGGGTGAGCACGGAGAAGTCGACGCGCGACCGCGCGCCTGTGCTCCCACCAGCGCAGCCCATGCAACAGACCAGGATCGACACGACGACTTGCCGAGAGCGTACACGCATTGTCCGCTACCTCAGGTGCGAGTGCCGCCTGCTCTCGATCGTCGCGGCCGCCCGCAGGCCGGACGGCTGCTCACCTCACCGGGTGATCCTCCGGGTTCCAACGCAGGATCGCTGCGTGCACGCTTTCGAGGTGCGCACGCATCCGTTCGACGGCCAGCGCCCTGTCACGGAGCTCGATCGCCTCGAGGATCTGGAGGTGGTCCTGATGGTCCGCCTCGCGTGAGCCGAAGATGCCGAGGATCAGCCGCTGCTCGTCGGTGAACAGTTCGTGCAGCACCGCCAACAACTGCGCCGTCACCGAGTTGCCCGACGCCTCGGCGATCCTGCCATGGAACTCCATGTTCACCGAGTTCAATGTTTCGTCGTCGTCGAGGTGTTGTCCAGCGGCCACGAGCACACGCCTGAGCTCGTGCACCTGCTCTGGCGTCGCGTTCGTCACCGCGTCGGCGACGGACTGGATCTCGACCGGAATGCGTGCCCGGATCAGATCGAGCAGCAGTTTCTTGGTGACGGTCCCGGTATAGTCCGGGCTCGCCAGTACCAGCACTTCCTCGCTGCGGGTGACGAACACGCCGGAGCCGTGCCGGATCTGCACGACTCCCATCGCCTCGAGCTTCTTGAGCGCTTCGCGAATGCTCGGCTGTCCCACTTCGAAGCGCCTGGCCATCTCGACGATCGGCGGGAGTCGATCGCCGCGACGGTAGTTGCCGTTCTGGATCGTTCCCCGGATCTGCCGGGCCAACCTATCCGGCAAGCTCTGCTTCACGACCGGGTGAAACGAATGCTTCATGGGCCCTCGGTACGTGATTAGTCCGGCCTACGGGACGGGTGGCGTCTCGCGGGTCAGCGCCATCACGCGCCGATACGCGGGCTTCGGCTCGTTCCGCCGGTCGAACAGCAGCGGGTAGCTCGTGCGCCCGCGCACTGGCCAGCCGTTCAGCCACGAGTCGTGGTCGGCAACGCCCCAGAAGGTGACGCGGTCGATGACGTCTCGGTGCGCAAGGTAGACGCGGAACAGATCCTCGTAGCGCTTCGCGAGCGCCTGCTGCATCGAATCGGGGAGGCCGCCCTTGTACGGATCGAGACCCGGACCCGGCCCCGCATTCACCGATACGTCCGCGGTGTTGTTTCGCGTCGCCGCCGGCAGGAGATCGATGTCGAGCTCAGTCACGGCCACCTTCACTCCGAGTGCGGCGAACGCGCGGATGCTCGAGTCGACGAGCGCGATGGACGGCGTATGGAGCTTCAGGTGCTCCTGGGTGCCGACCGCGTGCACCCTGATTCCGCGCTCCTGCAGCGAGCGCACGAGGCGCACGGCGCCATCACGTTTGGCGGGATAGTCGAGGTTGTAGTCGTTGTAGTACAGCTCCGCCGCGGGGTCGGCCTCGTGTGCGAACTCGAACGCCTTGGCGATGTAGTCGGGCCCGATGATGCGCAGCCACGGCGACTCCCGGAGCGTCCCATCCTCATCCAGCGCCTCGTTGACGACGTCCCATCCCTTGATCCGGCCCTTGTAGCGGCCGACCACCGTGGAGATGTGGTCCTTCATCCGCGCGAGCAGCTCGTCGCGGGTCAACGACTGCCCCTGCGCGTTCTCGAACACCCAGCGTGGCGTCTGGCTGTGCCACACCAGCGTGTGCCCGACGATGAACATTCCGTTCCGCTCACCGAACGCGACGTATTGATCCGACGGACCGAAGTCGTATCGCGTCAGCTCGGGATGCACGCGCTCCCACTTGAGCACGTTCTCCGGCGTGATCGAGTTGAACTCGCGCCGGACGAGCGCGACACTCGCCGCATCCTGCTCGGCGAACTGCTTCGGCGCGAGCGCGGTGCCGATCATGAATGCGGGCTTGAAGGCGTCCTTGAGGCCACCGGTCGGCGACGTGGTCGCGATGCCGGTGGTGCCAGTGCTCGTGCCGGGTACGGTGGTGCACGCCCCGAGCATCAGGGCCGCACAGACGGTGAGACGATGACGGATGGTCATGGGACTGAGGTAGCAGCTGGAGAGGGAACGAAGGTCAATCGGCGCTGGGTGAGATCGCGAGACATCTCGAGCTCCAGCGTCTTGTCGATGCGGTAGAAGTAGAGGCAGAACGTGCAGAGGAGAAACGCGAACGCGGGAAAGAGGCTCGCCATGAGACGGATACCGTACAGCGCACGCTCGCTCTGGACGGCGTTGGGCACGTATCCGTACGCGGTGAGCAGATAGCCACCGATCGCGCCGCCGACCCCGAGCCCGGCCTTGAGGCCGAAGATGATCGCCGAGAAGATGACGCCCGTGGCACGACGCCGGTTCTTCCACTCGGAGAAATCGGCCACGTCGGCCATCATCGCCCACAGCAGCGGGATGGTGAACCCGTACGCGAACTGCCGGAGCGCCTCGGTGGCGATGATCAAGGGAACATTGTTCGGCGGCAGGAGGATGAACGCGGCGGTGAACACCACCGTGCCGAGCAGCCCGAGAACGAACAGCCGGCGCTTCCCGATCCGCTCGGCGACCGACTTGGACAGCAGCACGCCGACGATGGTCGCGCCAGTGCCGATGACGTTGAACAGGCTGAACAGGTCCTCCCTGCCGACGTAGTACTTGAAGAAGTACACCATCACGCCGCCGCGGAGCGCGAGCGTGATGAAGAGGA
>DATFOL010000384.1:0-31192 GCA_035265545.1 Gemmatimonadaceae bacterium
TTGCCTCGACGGAAAGTGCAACAGAGAACAGACCGCCGATGGCCCGGTTCGCCGGCGCACAGGCAAGGGTGAAACGGCGAGGTAAGAGCTCACCGCGCGGGTGGTGACATCCGCGGCACGGCAAACCCCAGCGGGAGCAAGGCCAAATAGGCAGCGAGGGACGGCCCGTCCCGATCAAGACGCTGCGGGTAGGCTGCTCGAGGGTGTGGGCGACCGCACCCCTAGAGGAATGACCGTCACGAGGTAACACTCGACAGAACCCGGCTTACAGGCCGGCAGCATCCACTCCCGCCCTTCAGCGTGACAAGCGAGCCGTGTTTTGACATGCTACGGCCATCGGAGGTGCGCGATGGCGCTGGAGGCATGGAGCAAGCTGCTGGGCGGGTGGGACGGCTTTGAGCTCGTCGACGTCGAGGAGCGTCCAGTCGGACCTACGCAGCCCGTCGCGGAGTTAGTCCTGCGGTTGCGCGCGGTCCCCGGCCACCCCAAGCGGTGCAGCCGCTGCGGGGCGGAGGTGGTCGCGATTCACGATGTCGCAGAGCGTCGCGTCCGCGATCTGTCGGTCTTCGACTGGGATACCTGGGTCGTCTTTCCCCGCGCGCGGCTCGAGTGCCCGCGCTGTGGCCCGACGGTCGAGGCCGTGCCGTGGCTCGACCGCTATCAGCGGATGACCACGCGATTGGCGGAGAAGATTGCCCGCCTCGCGATGGTGTTGCCCATTCGCCATGTGGCGGCGTGGTTCCATCTTCCATTGGGACACGGTCAAGCAGATCGACCACCGAGCGCTCTACGCACGCCTGGGTCCGATCACCACGGAGCGTCTCGCCGACGTGCGGCTCCTCGTGATCGACGAATTCGCGATCCAGAAGGGGCATCGCTACGCCACCGTGATCGTAGACCCGACGACCAAGCGCGTGCTCTGGGTGCATCGAGGGCGCGACCGGGCGGCGATTCGGCCCTTCCTGGACCTCCTCGGTCCCGAGGGACGGGCGCGCATTGAGGCGGTCGCCGTCGACATGAGCGGCAGCTACGGGGACGAGATCCGCGCGCAGTGCCCGCAGGCGGCCATCGTCTACGATCTCTTTCACGTCATCGCCAAATACGCGCGGGAGGTGATCGACCGCGTGCGCGTGGACGAGACGAACAAAATCGCTCGGGCGGCCGGCCCAAATCAGACCGGCATCCGCGCCGCGCGGCGGGTCATCAAAGGCACGCGGTGGCTGCTGCTCAAGAACCGCGAGCATGTCGCCCCGGCGGATCGGGTGCGCCTCGATGAATTGCTCGACGCCAATCGTGCCCTCTTCATCGTCTATGTGCTGAAGGACGATCTGAAACGGCTCTGGCGCTTTCGCTACCCCAAGGCGGCGCTCCGCTTCTGGCGAGGGTGGGCCGCTCGGGCGCGAGCGAGTCGCATTCCAGCCCTGATCCGCTTCGCCGAGCTGCTCACGCCCTACGTGCCTGGGATCGTCAGTCACTGCCGCTATCCGCTGCACACCGGCCTCGTCGAGGGCATCAACAACAAGATCAAAGTCCTCAAGCGCATGGCCTACGGCTACCGCGACGACGCCTACTTCTTCCTGAAGATTCGCGCAGCGTTTCCCGGTATTTCGTGAAGAACCAAAAAAAAAGATTAGTAATAATTTAATAATTATTACTAAAGTACTATATCTGCCGACTGAAGCACTTATTCCTCTTCGCGGTTCGCCAGGCGGTCGCTGGTGCGTGCACCTTGGCGAAAGCCGCGATAGGGCACCCATCGGCCAGACATCACCTGTTTCAGCGTCCGCCAGATCAGGCGGACGAGCAGAATGATGGCGACGAGCGCGATGAGCGCGATGGTCAGTGTCAGATATGGATGACTCCAGATCGTCATCATGATCGTGGCGACCAGTCCGAGCTCGGACACACTCATGACCCCGTTGCTGATTGGCTCCGGTGACGCATCCACCGCGTATCGGAGCCCGAGCTTCGTCGTATGAGTCGTGACCGCGAGCCCGCCACCGAGCAACGCGGCCACCAGAACGAAGGCAGGATCGCCGTGCCAGGCGGTCGCGGCGGCGAGGGCAGCTGCCGCTGGTGGGCGAACGAGTGAGTGCAGCGTGTCCCAAGCGGAGGCCAGCGCAGGGATCAACGAGGCGAGGAACTCGATCGCGGTCAAGGTGAGCGCCACGCCGATCACCCACCATGAAGTCAGTCCCGCCAGACTGCCAGGCAGTGGGCCGATCCAACCAAGACGCGACGCGAGGCCGATGACACCCACCGTCGCGTAGAGATTGAGTCCTGCGGCATACGCGACGCCAGCAGCCTGTGCCAGCGTCTGCAGCGCGTTCACATCGTCCTCGTAGCAACGGCGACGCGGCGCTTCGCGATCATCGAATCAGTCGACCAGCCGAAGCGGCATCACGAGGCACAGATAGGTTGCCGAATCGTTCCACCCCTCCGGCTCGACGGTCGCCGCACGTTCAGGGGCTTTGAAGGTCAGCTTTACCTCATCCGTTGGGATGTAGCGAAGGATTTCCAGGAGATAGCTCGCGTTGAAGCCGATGTCGAGCTGATCACCGGTGTATCGCACGGCCAGTTCGTCCGTCGCTTCGCCGAGATCCGGCGTCTGTACGCTGAACCGAAGGATGCCGCTATTGAAGGACAGTCGGATGCGATGGGTCTGATCGGAGGCGATCACCGACATGCGCTTGAGCGCGCTCGTCAGGGCAATCTTATCCGCGACCGCGACCCGATCGTTATCACGCGGGATGACCTGGTCGTAGTTCGGATACGGCCCTTCGATCAGCCGTGTGAACACCGCCGTGAACGGTGACCGGAAACCGAGATGGTTGTCTCCTCGAGCTATCTCAAGCTCCTCGTCCGCAGGAAACAGACGGCGAATCTGCTCGAGGGCCTTTGGCGGTACGATGAGATCGCTTGCCGGCGCACCGGCCGACTTGATCGGTACCTCCATCTTCGCCAGGCGATGTCCGTTCGTCGCCACCATGCGCATCGACTCCGGCTTCAGCTCCCAGAGCACTCCATTGAGAATGGGCCGACTCTCCTCCGTGCTCACGGCGAACGAGGTGTGCGAGATGAGCTTCTGGAGATCACCCGATCGGATTCGCCAGCTCTCATTAAACCGCACCGTCGGGAAGCTCGGGAACTCGTCACGGGGAAGTCCGAGAATCTTGAAGTGCGACCGTCCACAGTCGAGCGTGACCCGCTGCTCGCCGGCGGCAGCCATCTTCACTGGCGAGGGCGGGAGCTCCCGAGCGATCTCGGACAACTTCTTCGCCGGGATCGTGATGGCGCCCGTCGCCTCGACATCGGCAGCGACCTCCGTGCTCACCGCGATGTCGAGATCCGTTCCGGACAGGCGAATGCCCTTGTCCGTGGTCTCCACGAGAATATTCGCCAGGACGGGCAGAGTAGTCTTGGCGGGAATGCTCGCCGCCACCGCCGCCAGCCCTTCCTGCAACTTCTCTCGGGAAATCGTAAACCGCATCACCGCTCCTGTGTGGCGGGTGTGTGCAAAGGGCAGGTAGCTACTGATCTACTCTTTAAAGAATGAGATTCAGTAGCAGTCGTAGTGACTGTGGAGCTGTGGGGAAAGGCGCCAACTTGCTGCAGCAGCATGAGTTGCATGTTAACCTTGCGCGTGGAGCCATTGTGGATCACAGGATCTGTCCACACGGAAGGCGGCGGACTCGTTTTTCGGCCTGGGGGCCACGGTAAAATCCGTCAGGAATTGGGGATAAGATCCCCGTCAGACGCTGCAGTTGTGGATAAACTGGGCGAATGCACTCAGGTGGCAAGGCCCTCGAGCAGGACTCGCAGTCGCGCGATGCGTTGTGCAAAGGATGGATCCTCACGCAACGCGGCTGCCACGCGCTCCAAACTGTGGATCACGGTCGAGTGATCGCGGCCGCCGAAAGCCGCGCCAATCTCCACGAGTTGAAGGCTGAGCAGTTCGCGCATCAGATACATGGCAACCTGCCGCGGAGCGGTCAGTGCCTTGGTGCGGGTCTTTGACCGAAGACCCTCCGTGGTCACCCCCCACTCCTTGGCGACAGCCTGCTGAATCGTGTCAGGGTTCAAGCCGACCGCTGCCGGACCAGTGGCTTCACCAGGTCGGAGCTTATCTCGTAGTGCCTCCCGAGCGACATCGACCGTGATTTCACGATGCTTGAGCGACGCGTAGGCGAGCAGCTTGATGATCGATCCCTCGAGCTCCCGCACGTTCGACCGGACATGTTCCGCGATGAAGCGGATCACGTCTTCCGGAATCGTCATCTCCAAATGGTCGATCAATGCCTTATTGCGGAGAATCGCGATCCGATGCTCGAGATCAGGTAGCTCGATGTCTGCGACCATCCCCCACTGGAACCGGCTCACGAGCCGTGCCTCCAAACCGGGGATCTCCGAGGGCGGGCGGTCGCTGGTCAGAATGATCTGTCGGCCGGCCTCGTAGAGCGCGTTGAAGGTGTGGAAAAATTCCTCCTGGGTGGATTCCTTCCCCTTCAGAAACTGAACGTCGTCGACGAGCAACAGATCGGTCTCACGGTACCGGCGCCGAAACTCCTGGGTGGTGCGCTCACGGATCGACCCGATCATCTCATTGGTGAACTGCTCGGTGCCGATGAACGTGATGCGGATATCGGCCTGCCGCTCCATGACCGCGTGAGCGACAGCCTGCATCAAGTGTGTCTTCCCCAATCCCGTGTCTCCATAGAGGAAGAGGGGATTGTAGACTCGGCCAGGTGCCTGGGACACGGCATGGGCCGCTGCAGCCGCCAGCTCGTTCGACTTGCCGATCACAAAGTGGTCGAAGGTGTAGCGATCACTCAGCTGTGCGTTGATACCACCTCGTTTCTGTCGCTGTTCTGGCGCCACAGGAAGCGGCGCAACGAACAGATCCATCTGATTACGCGTCTTCCGTTCCTCGTGAACACGGAAGACGACGGACAGCGGATGTCCGAGCGCGATCGGCGCCAAGCTGGTCAGCAACTGTGCGTGCTTGGATTCGTTCCAGTCCGCCGCGAACTGATCGGGCGAACCCACGATGATCGTATCGCCCTCCAAGGCCAGGGGCTCGGTGGGCTCGAGCCAGGTCCGAAACGTCTGTTCCGGCAGCTCGTGGCGCGCTCGGTCGAGAATACGAGTCCAGACTTCGGTCGCCGAGAGCGTCATAAGGGGATGTGGATAACTCTGGGAGGGCGGGGGAGCGAAGCTATCCGAGCCGTGTGGAAAAAGCAAACGAGCCGCATGCTGGCCAGCATGATCTCTCATCGAACGCCAGGAGCACGTTCGCCAGGCGCTTCATGTGGCTTGACCTATCTCTAGGTGAAAGCTAACTTTACCTGTCTGTGCCGTAGCTTGCCTAGACCGTCGTACCTGGAGTAGCACATGGGAAAGCCGACTTACCGTCCGCGCAACACGCGGCGCCTCAGGACGCACGGTTTTCGTGCGCGCATGGAAACGAAGTGGGGTCGTAAGACCCTCGCCCGCCGCCGGAAGAAGGGACGGAAGCAGCTGACGGTCCGTATCCCGGACAAGTACGCCGGAGCCTGACGCGCCTCGGACGTCGCTGGGTTTTCCGCGACGTGCTCGCATCACACGAGGCGCGGAACTGCAACGTATCGCGCAAGAGGGGAAGCGCATCCGAACCACGTTCCTCGAGGTTCGGGCTGTCGCTTCCCCTCTGGTGCATCTAGCGGGGTCTCGGACCCGCGTCGGGCTGATCGTACCTCGCTACCGTCACTCTGCCGTGGCCCGAAACCGCGTCAAGCGGCGGCTGCGAGAGCTATCCCGGACGCGACTCCTTCCCTCCGACATCGCGGCCGACGTCGTCATCCGGATTCGGGCCGAGGCCTACCGCGCGCCCTTTGCTGCACTGGCGATCGACGTCGACCGGGCGCTCGGGCAGCTGATGCAGTGGAGGAGCACCATCTCTGGACCTGCGTCAGAGCCGTCCGACATCGGCGCGGAACGTTCGCCGTCCGGCACCTGATGCGAACTCTCCTCGTTCTACTCGTGCGTGGCTATCAGGTGACGCTCGGTCCCCTGCTTCCTGCCGCGTGCCGTTATTATCCGAGTTGCTCCGCGTACGCCATCGAAGCGCTCGAGCGCCACGGCGCGCTACGTGGGAGCTGGCTCGCACTCCGCCGAATCGGGCGGTGTCACCCATTCCGTCCCGGCGGATACGATCCGGTGCCCTAAAGGCTTCGCGTCTTCGGGCCCATCCAATCTATGGACAAGCGCTTCTTCATCGCGTTGTTGCTGACGGCGATCGTGATCATCGTTCCGCCGCTGTTCCTCCCGAACACCGGAGCTCGGCGGCCACGCACGGTTGCCGTCGACTCGACGAATCGTTCTGTTGCACGCCCCGACACCGTGGCCGCTACCACGCCATCAGGCGCCGTCAATCCGACGGTCGCGACGCCACAGTCCACCCCCACCGTCGTGGGTGCAGTCCAACCGTCGGCAGCAGGGGTCGAGACGACCACGGTTCAGACCCGGCTGTCACGCTATGCCTTCAGCTCGCGTGGGGCGGCGCCTGTCTCGGTCGTCCTGGACAGCTATCCCTCTCGACGTCCGACGAGCGCCGATCCGAGCGGAGTGGCGCGGGGCCGCAAGCCCCCCTCGGAGCTACTGCCTGCGCAGACGAGCCTCGCCCGTTACCGACTCGCTCTTGGGCGGGATACCATCGCGCTCGACACCATGCCGCTTCGAGCTGAGCTGAAGCAAGGCGCATCTGGCCCCTCGATCGCCTACTCGGGGATCATCGGCGGCCGAGCCCTGACGCTCGATTATGCCGTCGTGCCGGACAGCTTCCTGCTACACGTCACGGCACGTGTGGCCGGCGCGCCCGCAGGAAGCGCCCTGCTCGTCGGGATGCCACGCACGCTTCGGTCGAACGAGCCGGACACTCTGGACGACATCGGCCACCTGGCTGTGAGCTATCGGCTTAGCTCCGGCGACATCGAGAGCATCGGGTTCTCCAAGCTGGACTCGACCGAGGTGCGCGCTGAGACCCGCCCCACCAACTGGGTAGCGACCCGCAACAAGTACTTCCTCGTGGCGTATCGGGTCCCGGCCAAGACGCCGTTCAGCGTCGTCCAGGTCCAGGGAGGACGACGAAGCGATAAGGTCGCGAACGAGATCACCGCCGGCGCAGCGCTTCCGCTCAGCGCCGATGGTCGAGCGACCTTCGACATCTACGCCGGGCCGCAGGACTTCGAGCGCCTGCAGAAGCTCGGCAGCGACCTCGATCAGGTGAATCCGTACGGCGGATTCATGCGCGGGCTGGTGCAGCCTTTCGCCGTGATCGTGATGCGCGCGCTACTCTGGATCAAGCACACGACGCAGCTGAACTACGGGTGGGTGCTCGTGCTCTTCGGCGTCATCATCCGAATCGCGCTCTGGCCACTGCAACAGGGAGCGATGCGCACGAGCCTCAAGATGCAGCGGCTCCAACCGGAGCTTCAAGCGCTGCAGAAGCGCTACAGCGACGATCCGCGCAAGCAGCAGGAAGCGATCATGAAGGTCTACAAGGACCACGGCATGAGTCCCCTCAGCCCGTTGATGGGATGCCTGCCGATGCTCCTGCCGATGCCCATCCTCTTCGCGCTGTACTTCGTCTTCCAGAACACGATCGAGTTCCGCGGCGTCCCCTTCCTGTGGCTGCCCGACATCTCGCTGAAGGATCCGTATTACATCACGCCGATCCTGATGGGCCTCTCCATGTTCGTGATGTCGTGGATCGGCGCCCGGAACATGCCGCCGAATCCGCAGGCGAAGATGATGATGTACATGATGCCGGTCATGCTCACCGTCTTCTTCCTGAACCTCGCGTCGGGGCTCAACCTCTACTACGCGGTCCAGAACATCGCGGCCATCCCGCAGCAGTGGTTGTTGGCACGCGAGCGGGCGAAGGAACCGGCGCCGGCCCCGGTCGTGCGCGGAATGCCAGCGCCCGCGCAGAAGCGACGCAGCTAGCGACGGGCCGGCGCGAGACACGAGCGTGAAGATCACCTACATCGGTCACGCGACGCTACTGCTCGAGATCGCCGGGGCGCGGATCCTCACCGACCCGAACTTCGATCCGCATCTCGGTCGCTTTCTTCCCCGGGTCACCGCGCCCGGGATCGCGCTCGATGCCCTGCCGGCGCTCGACGCGATCCTGCTCACCCACGCGCACGCCGATCACCTCTCGTTCGATTCGCTGGACCGCCTTCCGCGGAACATCCCGCTCTATGCACCACCCCCGGTGACGCGCTGGCTGCGCGGGAAGGGATACAGCCACTCCGAGGCGCTCGCGCCCGGCGAGCAGGCGGAGATCGCAGGTGGCGCCATCCGCATCCATGCGGAGCGCGCGACGCATCAAGGAAATCGGTATGGCATCGATCGCTGGCGCAGCGCGGCGAACATGTATCTGACCGAGACGAACGACGAAAGCCTGTTCTTCGCGGGCGACACGGCGCTGATGCCGGACACTCACGCGCTGGTAGAGCGTGTGCTATGGAGCGCCGATCGGACGCTCGACGTGGCGCTGCTGCCGATCGGCTACGCACCACCCTGGAAGCCGGGCTTCCGGCGCGGGCACCTCACGCACGACGACGCACTGACGTTGTTCGACACGCTCCGCGCGCGTGCGCTCATTCCCTACCACTGGGGCACCTTTCGGCACGTCACATCGACCGCGCACGACGCGATCAATCGCCTTCGTGCCTTGCTAGTCAGCCACGGCGCACGTGATCGCGTGCACATCATCGAGCCCGGCGAGTCGATGCTCGTGCCACCGATCTCCTCCGCCGCGTGACCGACACCCGCCCAGTTGCGCCGCTCGACACGAGCGTGCTGGGCGACGGACGGACGATCGCCGCGGTAGCCACTCCGCCGGGTCGCGGCGCCCTCGCGATGATTCGGCTCTCAGGCGGCGAGGTGACGGCGATCGCCGCGCGCTTGCTGCGACCGCCACCGAGCGAGGCGCGCCGAGCGACCCATGCACACGTCGTCGACCCGGACGACGGCAGCGTTCTCGACGACGTCGTAGCCACGCTCTTTCGCGCGCCGGCGTCATTCACGGGGGAGGACCTGCTCGAGATCACGACGCACGGCGGCTTCCGAGCACCGGCATCCGTGCTCGCCGCTGCGATCCGCGCCGGTGCACGCCAGGCCGGGCCGGGCGAGTTCACCCGTCGCGCGGTCCTCAACGGCAAGCTCGATCTGCTTCAGGCCGAAGCCATCGGTGACCTCGTCGAAGCCCGTTCGAGCGCAGCGCAGCGCCAGGCGCTCCGGCAGCTCGACGGCGGATTGTCTGCACGCGTGCTGGCACTGCGCGCCCGCATCCTGCAAGTCGAGGCACTGCTCGCGTACGACATCGACTTTCCAGAGGAAGACGACGGCCCGATCCCGCGCGAGCGCATCACGCGTGCGGCACAGGATGCGCTCGACGACGTTCGAGCGCTGCAGGCCACCGCGGATCTCGGCACGTTGATCCACGATGGGGCCCTCGTAGTGCTGGCGGGCGCGCCGAACGTGGGCAAGTCGTCGCTGTTCAACGCGCTGCTCGGCGAGTCGCGGGCGATCGTGACCGAGATCCCCGGCACGACCCGCGATGCGATCGAAGCGGTCCTGGACCGGCCGCGCTGGCCGCTGCGACTCGTCGACACGGCGGGCCTGCGTGAGACGACGGACACGCTCGAGCGGCTGGGTATCGAGACCTCGGCCCGGTATCTGGCCCGTGCCGCACTGGTGCTGGCCTGCGCCGAGTCGGCACAGAGCGTGGAGCACGTCGCGCGTCTCGTGAGCGCGCACACCTCGGCCCCGGTCCTTGGCGTCGTCACGAAGGCTGATTTAGGAGCAATTGATCACAAAATGAGCTCGCCACTCGCGGTGAGCGCAAAGACAGGTGAGGGGCTCACGGTACTGCTCGAGTCGATCGATGCGCGACTGGCCAGCGAGCACGGAGCGCCGACCGACGACGATGCCCCAGGGCTGACGCGCGCGCGGCACCGCGCCGCCGCCGCGACCGCGGTGAATGAGCTCGAGGCATTCCGCGCGGCGCTCGACGACGGCACGGTGCCGGTGAGCATCGCGGCGACCCATGTCCGGCACGCTGCGGACGCGCTCGGCGAGCTGATCGGCGTGTTGCACACCGAAGATGTGCTCGACGTCGTGTTCCGGCAGTTCTGCGTGGGAAAGTGAGACGGCGGGCGGTGCGAGCTAGGCCGACGCCACCGCGCCGCGCGCGAGCGCACTCAGCTCGCTAGCACGAGCGCGGACCGCCCAGGCGAGACCGCGCTCTGCCACTGCGGCCTCGACCATGCGCGCTCCGAGGTAGTACCCGCTGCGCTCGGGAAGCACGTAGCGATCGACCGTCCGTGCTTCGTCGCTCATCCCGCCGGACAGGTAGCGCAGTCGAAGGCCTAACCCTGCGCGATCGAGGTCCTCGAGCACGGCACGTCCGATGACAGATTCCAGCTCCCGAACCCGGGCGTACTGCCGCCGACCGAAGCCGAAGTACTCCCAGGCCGCGTGACCCGGACTGATCGCCTGAGACACCTGCACGGCCAGTCCTTCGTTCACGAGGTGCTCACGCAACGGTGCGAGGCGGCCGGTCTCCCAATAGGAGTAGTAGCCGCCGGCCTCCTCGATCAACGTGCGCATCTCGCTGCGGCTGCGGGGCGAGGTGTAGCGAAGGGCGTGAGCGAACTCATGGGCCAACCAGAGCGGGATCAGCTCCGGGTCGAGGCCAAGTCCCTGGGTGTCCGGATTGGTGACCGAGGTGAAATGCTCGAGGCACGCGAACGCGACACCCGTACCCTCCACGACCAGCTCGCCGGCATTGGCGGCACCGACGCCGACCATGAGGACGACGTGTACGTCGACATCCTGCTCGAGCAGGCGCCCGCAACGCTGCTCGGTGGATCGTGCGAGTGCGACCACGTCGGTGCGCTCGAGCATCTCCCGCAGATCCGAGCGATCGGCAAGAGCCGTAGCACGTATGACGTCGCCGAAGTGTGGGCCATCGGGATCGACGACGTAGTTGTGCCAGTACGGCTCGAGGATGCGGCGGTGGGCTTCGAAGTAGCGCTGGTAGGCGGCGACGCGATCGGTGCTATCGAGTACGGCGAAAAAATCCGGCAGCAGGTTGATCAGCATTCGACCGGGAAGCGACCTGCGGGAGACCAGCGCAAAGCCCATCAGCGACGGGGGCGCCGAATTGCGGGCGCGACGGACGCGATATGATAGCCGTGTCAGAGGAACCGAACAAGAGAGATCGACGCGCGCTGCGCGTGCGACATGCTCGTTCGTCGCCGAGGCCACATACGCGGGGTGGCCATCGCGCGGACGCCGCGCAGCTGGCACGAATTTTTCCTTTGCCTTCCCTGGAGAGGAACGACAGGGGAAGTCGCTGGGAGACACAGGGTCATGACGACGCTTCAGCAGATTGAACTGCGCTGCCCGATCTGCGACACGCGCTTCAAGTCGCAGCAGGTGATCTCGACGAACTCGTTCGGCGGAAAGCGCACCGATTTCCACGAGCGCGCCGCGGGGACGCAGCCGCTGCCGTTCCTCATCCACATGTGCAATCGCTGTGGGTACTCTGGTGCAGAGCGCGACTTCACTGAGGAAGCCGACGTGAGCGCCGGCCTCCGCGAGCACGTCTGGAACGAGCTCGCGCCGCAGCTCTCGACCGGCGCAGTGCCGGGCTCGGAGAAGTACGAAGCGGCGGCGAAGGTGGCGGAGTGGCAGGCGCTCGATGCTCGGCACATCGCGGACCTGCTCCTGCGTGCGGCCTGGTGCTGCGTCGACGAGTCGGACACGGAGGCCGAACGGTTCTTCCGTCGAAAGGCGGCGTGGAAGTTCGAGGAGGCGTTGTCGAGCTTCGATGGAGTGGCGCGCGAGGAGCGCGCCGTCCTCACCTATCTGGTGGGCGAGCTCTGGCGGCGGGTGGGCGACACGGCCCAGGCGGCGGCCTGGTTCAATCGCGTGCCGGCCGAGATCACGGAGCTCAGCACGCAGCAATGGGTGCTGGACGCGGCTCGGCAGCAGCGTGACTGCCCGCGCGAGTGGTTCGGATGATGGCGCGCGCGTAGTACGACGTTGGTCGGATTGTCAGCAGGGTGCACCCGCCTCGGGCGGTGCACCCTTCGTGCGTAAGCCACAATCGGGCTATCGGGTGCCGAAGAGCCGATCGCCGGCGTCGCCGAGCCCGGGAAGGATATAGCCCTGCGCGTTGAGCTCACGGTCGAGCGCCGCGCAGTAGACGACCACGTCGGGGTGCGCATTCGCGAGGCGCCGCACCCCTTCCGGGGCCGCGACGAGACAGAGGAAGCGGATACGTGTCGCACCGGCACGCTTGAGCGATGCGACTGCGGCGGCCGCGCTTCCTCCGGTAGCGAGCATCGGGTCGAGCAGGAAGAAGTCGCGCTCGGCGGCGTCGCCGGGCACCTTGAAGTAGTAGTCGACCGGCTCGAGGGTATCGTGATCGCGATACAGGCCGATGTGTCCCACCCGAGCCGACGGCACGAGACGCGCGACGCCTTCGACCATCCCCAGCCCCGCGCGCAGGATAGGTACGAGGGTGAGCTTCTTCCCGCTCACGCGCATCCCCGTGGTCCGCTCGAGCGGCGTCTCGACGGGCGCCGGTTCAAGCGCCAGCTCGCTGGTGGCCTCGTACGCGATCAGCGTCGCAATCTCGTCCACCAGCTCCTTGAAGATCTTGGTGGGCGTCGTCCGTGCGCGCAGCAGCGACACCTTGTGCTGCACGAGCGGATGCGAGACGATGCGCAGCGTCGGGAACGCAGGGGTGGTGTCCATGGGGCAGAAGCTACTAACTTCGCGCCCATGAAAGAATACCAAGCGGTGATGCTTCGCCTCACGCGACACGCGCGTGACGACGAAGACGCGCTGACCGATCTGCTGAACGAGCGAAGCCGCAGCGGATGGCGTCCCGCCCTGATGTCACAGGACGAGCATCGCGTGACGCTGGTGTTCGAGCGGCCAGGCGACGGCGAGAGCTGACGACGCGACGCGAACGCCGTAAGGGAGCAGAGGTTGCGTCTGCGCTCTCCTACCTCAGCGCCGAAGCATTCTCCCGAAGTTCCGAATCATGTGCACGTCGTTCCTATCGGTGTACCTGATCAGGATGACGTGCTTGCCGTCGCGCGATATGCTGAACTCGGCGCGGCTGTGTGGCAGGGTGCCGAGTCGCTCGGGGCGTCGACCCGCGCGCATTCGGTGGAACACCCAGGCGCCCTCGGGTTCGCGAACGACGGACACGATGGCGCCATCCTCGAGCTGGCCGACGAAGACCGGATCCGAGCCGGCGAAGCTCGCGAGCCTGGTGAACCGGCCTGTCTCGATATCGACCGTGGCCACGACGACCGAGTCACCCGTGTGATTCATCGCCCCGACGATGACCGATCTCGAGTCTGCCCCGTGCGACATTCCGCCGATGCCGCTGATCCACTCGGGGGCTGGCCACGTGACATCCGGTTTGCCGGGGCGGCCGATGATGGATAGTGACCGCCGCTGCGGCGTCAGGAGGCAGACGGCTCCATTTGGAAGCGGGCGGAAGTGAACCGCGGCGGCTTGCTCGAGCCGTGCGATCTCGCGCGTCCCGCGCCCCGACGAATCCGTCTCCGTCAGTCCCAACTTGTTTTCACCGATGCCGTGCAGATACAGAATCCTGCGGCCGTCGGGAGACCACTGGACATCGAGCAGATTCTCCACGACGCCCGGGATCTGCGATTCGGTCCCACCTGCGCGCGGAACGAGCGAGAGCTGCGAGGCATGCGCACCACCGCGCCGAGCATCACGCGCCAGCAGGATCCTGTCGCCCGCGGGCGATATTCGTCCTCTGAGCAACGCGGTCGACGCTACGCGTTGCGTCGCCGTCAACCCCGCTTGCGCGCCAGGCTCGATGTCGATCGTCGACAGTGCCGCTTCGACCGGTCCCCCGAAGTAGACCAATCGCTCGCCGTCGGGGGAGACGTCGAATATTCCGTTGCCGAGCTCCACGCCGGAGAGCACCGTGTCGACGGCTCGCTCGATGGCGGAGGCCGTCACCCTCATGGCAAGAACGTCGAACTCGCTCCCGCCGAGCTCACGCTGCGCGGCGATGACCAGCCGTCGTTGGGAGGGCACCCAGCGTGTGGTAAAGCTGCGGCTGTGCGAGGCGAAGGACGGCGTGAAGCGGTCGATGACCCCACCACGGAAGTCGGCCAGGCGAAGCTCCGCGTCGATCTTGCCCCGCTGTCGCGTGGAAACGAGAATCCGATCCGGAATCGTCAAGGCGGCGATGTAGTGCGACGCGTCGGCATCGTGAACGGCGATGCTGTCGACCGTTCGTCCGTCGTGAATGGTGACTCGCCGCGCCCACCACCGATCCGCATCCGTCGGCGAACCACCTTGCAAGAGGGCGGTGTCTCCGGACATGAGATCGAAGGCGCCCGAGCCGAGAAACCTCGTCTCTCCACCGAGTGTCGACACGGCAAACGCCCCGTGCCGCAGTGGTGGGTGCGACCCCGCGAACGCGAGGAAGCGGCCGTCGCTGGTCCACTGCGTCTTGTAGATGTACCCGATGTCTCGCGTGAGCACGAGACGGCCGGCGCCATCCTGGTCTTGGATCACCAGTTGATACGTGCAGGAGCCCACCGAATCGCACTGCTTCTCGGCGAACGCGAAGCGCGTCCCGTCCGGAGACAGCGAGGGGGAGATCGCGTTGCCCGTCAGCGTCAACTGCACCCGGTCTGGCAGCGGCGGTGGGGCCGGCTCGCGAGCGACGAACAACGCGGTCGCGCCGGCGGCGGCGATCACAGCGACGATCGCGATCGGCGCCCACCGTCGCGTGAGCGTCAACCATCGCCGCGGCCCGCCGCTCGCAGGCGAGGCGAGGGCCTGCGCAAAGGCGCCGGCGCTGGTGAAGCGATCGGCGGGCGTCTTCGCGAGCGCTCTCGCGACCGCCGCCTCCATCCCTTCCGGCACCGTGTCGCGCAGCACGCGAAGTCGAGTCGGCCGCTCCATCAGCAGCTTGGCTATGATCGCCTGCAGGTTGGCGCCGCTGTGCGGCGGTTCGCCGGCCAACATCTCGTAGACCACCGCCGCGATCGAGTAGACATCGCTCCGCGCGTCGAGAGACCGCTCGCCGACCGCCTGCTCGGGACTCATGTATTGCGGCGTTCCGAGCGACATACCGCTTTCGGTCAGGCGGTTCCCACCGGCCTCCTCGACGGCCACGGCGATTCCGAAGTCCGCGAGCACCGCCTCGCCTTCGTGAAGCAGGATGTTCTCCGGCTTGATGTCACGGTGCACGACGCCCTGACGATGCGCGTAGTCCAGCGCCGAACTGATCTGCCGAGCGATGTCGAGCGTCTCGCCGAGGCCGAGCTGCCTCTCGCGTGTCAGCTTGCTGCGCAGCGATTCGCCGCGAACGAACGGCATCACGTAATAGAGAAATCCGTCCGCGGCTCCCGAGTCGATCAGTGTGAGGATGTGCGGATGATCGAGCCGGGCACTGATGCGGATCTCGTTCAAGAATCTGTCGACGCCGAGCATGGCGGCGAGCTCGGGGCGGAGCACCTTGACGGCGACGTCACGCTCGTGCTTCAGGTCGCGGGCGAGGTAGACGGTTGCCATGCCCCCCGAGCCGAGCTCGCGCTCCAGTCGATAGCGCTCGATGAGGGCGGTGAACAGCCGCGTCTCGAGCTCGGTCATTCCGCCAGCCGGATGCGCTCGAGCGTGCACACGAGCGGTGCGGCTGCACTACAGCGGGCTACCTCGTGCCGCGCGTCGTACTGCGGAGACGCGGGCCGGTCGCGGGCGTTCTCACGCCCGGTACGCATCGCCATAAGAATTGTGACGTCGGACGAGATACCCATCCGTTCCTGTCCCGTCGGCTCGGAGCGCGAGGATACCGATTCCACACATGTGCGGCAAGAGCGATGCGGAAGTGCACGTTGCCGGCACGTGTGCTCGCTCACCGGTGATACTCCGCCACTGACCAACATGCTTGGGCGGACGATCGGATCCGGGCGACTACTTACGAAGAGGCGCCTACTCAAGACTTGCACGCTCCCCTTCGTTGGATTGTCCATTGCAGCCGAGCGACAGACATCCTTAGACGGTGAGTGGACGCTAGACGTTCGTCGGTGCACCTTCAGCAGCCATATTCCGCTCGCACCACTTCGCCATGGGCAGGCCACGCGTGCGGCCGCGATCCGCCCGAGCCGGCTCATGAGCCGGGGAGCAGTCGGGCTGGTGCCTTGTATATGGTTTGTTCGTGATGCCCAAACCGCCCGCTTGCTGCTGAAAGCAATAGAGCGCGAATGACACCATCCGAAGCGGAGATTCATGGAGATCGAGTTCGCCGGCGCCGCCCGCGAAGTGACCGGTTCCTGCCACATCGTGCGATTCAACGGCAAGACCGTGTTGCTCGACTTCGGGATGTTCCAGGGCCGTCGGAGCGAGACGCGGGCGAAGAACGCCGCGCTGCCGTTGGAGGTCCGCGAGATCGACGCCGTCGTGCTTTCCCACGCCCACATCGACCACGCCGGGCGGCTGCCGCTCCTGACGGCCCGCGGCTACGCGAACCCCATCTATTGTACGGCCGCCACGCGGGATCTCTCGGCCGTGATGCTCGCCGACTCGGCGCACATCCAGGAGAAGGACGCCGAGTTTCTGGCGCGCCGGAACAAGGAAGCGGTGCTGCCGCTGTACGGCATGCGCGACGCGACGAGAGCGGTGGACCGAATGGTCGGCCTGCCTTACGATACCGCGTTCGATGTCGTCCCCGGCATGCGCGCGACGTTCACCGACGCGGGGCACATTCTCGGCTCGGCGTCGATCACGCTGGACTGCACGGAGGGGGGCACACGCAAGCGCATCGTGTTCTCTGGCGACATCGGGCGGAACGGTCTGCCGATCATTCGCGATCCGAAGCCACCGGCGGGAGGCGCGGACGTCGTGCTCCTGGAGTCCACCTACGGCAACCGGGATCACCCGCCGGTCGCCGGCGCGCGCGACCAGTTGGCGCAGGTAGTGAGCGAGACCGCCGCGCGCGGTGGCCGCGTCCTCGTGCCGGCGTTCTCGGTGGGACGCACGCAGGAGCTCGTCTACGACCTCCACATCCTCGCACGCGAGGGGAAGATCCCCGAGGTCCCAATCTACATCGACAGCCCGCTCGCCATCGACGCGACGACGGTGTTCGCGATGCACCCCGAGATCTTCGATCAAACAGAGGATCTCGTTCAGAAAGTCCAGGACCTCTTCAAGTTCCCGCTCGTGCGCTACACGCGCGAGGCGACCGAGTCCAAGGCGTTGAACGCGCAGCACGGACCGATGGTGATCATCGCGGCGTCGGGCATGGCAGAAGCCGGACGCATCCTGCACCATCTTGCGCACGGGGCCTCGGATCCGCGCAACACCATCCTCATCGTCGGCTTTCAAGCGGAGCATACGCTCGGCCGACGGATCGTGGAGCAGGCGCCGGTGCTGCGCGTGTTCGGTGACGAGGTTCCACTCCGAGCTCGCGTCGAGGTGCTGGCCGGGTACAGCGCGCACGGCGACCGACGCGAGCTGCAGCGATGGCTCGACAGCGTCCGCGACGGTGGACCACGCGCAGAGGGACGGACCCAAGGGTCCGCACCGGACATCTATCTCGTGCATGGAGAGCCCGAGGCCCAGGACGAATTCGCCGTCCAGCTCCGCGACGCCGGCTATCCATCGGTAGAGGCACCGGTCCCGCACCGGAAGATCACGCTGTGATCGACCGTGCCGACGCCTCGGTCTCCACGGACGCGCGCGCCCGCATCCTGGACGCGGGTGTCCGGTGCATCGCGCACGAGGGCGTCGCCGGGGCGAGCATGGCCGCCATCGCCCTCGACGCCCGGGTGAGCAAGGCCCTGCTTCACTACCATTACCACGATCGCGCCACGCTCCTCGCCGAGATCGTCGAGCAGATCGGCGTGCGAACGATCGAGCGGGAACGCGCAGCCGTCGACTCGAGCGGCGGTGTGGGCGGGCTCGATGCGCTCTGGCAGTGGCTGGACGGTGAGCTTCGCCGCGGCGAGCTCGCCGCGCTCGCCGAGCTGGCGCTCGTGCGCGAGGGGCCAGTGCGCCGGGCGACGCGCACGGTGGCGAGCGAACGCCGGCAGCGCGCCGCGCGCACGATCGAGCGGCTGTTCGCCGAGCTCGATCTGACGCCGAAGGTGCCGCCGCCGCTCATGGCCGACGCGGCCGTGGCATTCGTCGATGGGCTGGCGCTCGACGTGGCCAACGGATCGGCGCGGGAACCTCGCGTCAGCTACGACGTCTTCTGGTTGGCCCTCCTGGGCCTGACCGAATGAGCAAGATGTTGCCTTCCGCCGACGCGCGAGAGACGGCTAGCTTGCACTGAATGCGTTCATCGCGCCCGCCTCTCGTGCGCCTCGCGCTCGCGGGGTTGGGACTGCTGCTTCTGGTCTGGGTGGCGTCGCTGGGGGCCGTACTCGCGTGGGAACGACACGATGAATCACGTCCGGTGGGGGCGATCGTCGTGCTCGGGGCGGCACAGTACGTCGGCCGTCCGTCCCCGGTGCTCCGGGCGCGACTGGACCACGCAATCGCACTCTGGAGGCGCGGGTTGGCGCCAATCATGATCGTCACGGGCGGAACAGGCGCTGGGGATACCACGAGCGAGGCGGCGGTGAGTCAGCGGTACGTCACACAGCACGGCGTACCGGTACACGCCATTCTGCTCGAGACCGAAGGACGCACGACGAGCGAGTCGATGGCGGGCGTGTCGGCACTCATGAGCAGTCAGGGGCGGCGCGACGTCTTACTGGTGAGCGATCCCTTCCACATGCTCCGTCTGACGATCCTTGCGCGACGTCACGGTCTCGAGCCGTTCGCGTCTCCCACGCCGACCAGCCCGATCGCCGCGAGCCCGAGCGAGCGATGGAAGTACGCCCTGAGCGAATCGGTGAAAGTCCCGCTGGCCTACATTCTGGAGAGGAACGACCGGTGATCACGCGTCAATTCGTAGCAATATGCGCTTTTATAGTCGCCGCCGTCCCGTCGATGGCGCGCGCGCAAAGCGTGCCGAAACTGCGGTTCGAGAAGCTCACGCTGCCGAATGGCCTCACACTGATCCTGCACGAGGACCACTCGACGCCGATCGTCGTGGCCAACACGTGGTATCACGTGGGCTCGGGCGATGAGAAGCCCGGGCGCACCGGCTTCGCGCATCTGTTCGAGCACCTCATGTTCATGGGGTCGCAGAACGTGCCTCAAGGACAATTCGACAAGTGGCTGGAGGAAGTGGGCGCGGACAACAACGGCTCCACGAACTTCGACCGCACGAACTACTACGAGCAACTGCCGTCGAACGCACTGCCACTCGCGCTCTGGCTCGATGCCGATCGCATGGGCAACCTGCTCCCCGTGATGGATCAGGCGAAGCTCGACCTCCAGCGCGACGTGGTGAAGAACGAGCGCCGGCAGCGGTACGACAACGTGCCGTACGGGCGCGCGACCGAGACGGTCCTGGCAGCGCTGTTCCCGCAGGGGCATCCCTACCATTGGCCACCGATCGGGTCGATGGTGGACCTCACCGCCGCCTCGCTCGACGACGTCAAGGAGTTCTTCCGGACGTACTACGCGCCGAACAACGCCACCCTGGTCATCGCCGGCGACTTCAACCGCGATTCAGCCGTCACCTGGGTGAATCGGTACTTCGCCAGAATCCCGCGCGGCCCGCAGGTCCCCGCACCACCGGCTATCCCGTCGTTCACCATCGCGCGCGACACGTTCCTCGTGATGGAGGACAAGGTCACGCTGCCGCGCCTGTACCAGACCTGGCACTCGGTGAAGCTCTATCACCCCGACGACGCCGTGCTCGACGTGCTCGCCGACGTGCTCGCCGGCGACAAGAACTCGCGCCTCTACAAGCGCCTCGTCTTCGACATGCAGGTCGCGCAGGACGTCAACGCGGGGCAGGCGAGCCTGCGGCGGGACGGATACTTCCAGATCACCGTCACCCCGAAGCCCGGCCAGACTCCCAGCCGCATGGCCGCGCTCGTGGCCGAGGAGGTCGGCAAGATCGTGCGCGAGGGGGTGACCCCGCGCGAGCTCGCGCGCTCGCTGAACAGCCGCCGCGCGTCGTTCCTCGACCAGCTGGCGTCGGTGCTTGGCAAGGCGGACCAGCTGGCGTCGTACGATTACATGGCGGGCACGCCCGACTACGTCCAGCAGGATCTCGCACGCTATGAGCGGGTGACCGCGGCCGACGTGCAACGCGTGGCGGCAACGTATCTCAATCAACCCAAGGTGGTGCTGACCGTGGTACCCGAAGGCAAGCGACAGCTCATGGTGTCAGGAGGTGCGAAGTGAACCCCACCCACCATGCGCCGACACGCCACCGGCTCGCGGCCGGCGTCGCCGTCGTGGCCACTCTCGTGGCGTGCACGGGGCCGCGCGTCGTCACGACCCCGCCTCCCGTCCCTGCCCGAGCCACCACCACTCCGCCGCCGGTCGCCACGGTCGACCTCACGAAACCTCCGGCACTCGGCGCCCCGCCTTCGCTCACGTCGCCACAGATCAGCACGCGCGAGCTCAGCAACGGACTGAAGATCGTCGTGCTCGAGCATCACGAGCTTCCGCTCGTCGACGTGATGCTGCAGGTGCGCTCGGGTGGGGAGAGCGATCCCGCCAGCAAGATGGGCACGGCGGCGCTCGTGGCCGCGATGCTCACCGAAGGCACGACAAATCGCACCGCACTGCAGATCGCCGATCAGGCAGCGTACCTCGGCATCCAGCTCAATGCATCGAGTGGCTGGGAGCAGAGCACCGTCTCCCTGCACACACCGATCGCACAGCTCGACAGTGCGCTCGCGCTGTTCGGCGACGTCGCGCTGCGACCGAGCTTTCCCGCGCCCGACCTGGAGCGGGTGCGCAAGGTACGACTGACGGCCCTGCAGCAGCTGCGCGACCGCGCGCCGGCGATCGCCGATCGCGCCTTCGCCGCCGCCGTCTTCAGCGAGCAACATCCATACGGCCGACCGCTAGCCGGCACCGAGGGATCGCTCGCCTCGATCACGCGTGACGAGGTTCAACGCTTCTACTCGACATTCTACCGGCCGAACAACGCCACGCTCCTCGTGGTGGGTGACGTACGGCCGGATGACGTCGAGCGTCGCGCGCGCGAGCTGTTCGGCGCGTGGACGCGCGGCACGATCCCGACCCCGGCGACGAATCCACCGAGCGCCACGAAGGGCACGACGGTCGTGCTCGTGGACAAACCAGGGGCGGCGCAGACGTCGTTCCGGGTGGGCGGCGTGGGGGCACCGCGCTCGACGAGCGACTACTTCCCGATCCAGGTCATGAACACGATCCTCGGCGCCTCGTACACGAGTCGCCTCAACCACAACCTCCGCGAGACGCACGGCTACACATATGGAGCGGGCTCGGGGTTCGGTCTCCGCCGCTCCGCCGGACCGTTCATCGCCAGCGCCGAGGTCGTGACGGCTAAAACGGACTCGGCGTTGCTCGAGTTCGTGAAGGAACTGCGCACGATCCGCGATACCGTCCCTGTGGACGAGCTCGGGAAGGCGAAGCGCTATCTCCAACTCGGGCTTCCGAGCAGCTTCGAGACGACCCAGGGGATCGCCTCCGAGTTCCTGCCGCTCATCGCCTACGGCATCCCGCTCGACTTCTTCGCTTCGGCGGTGCAGCGATACGGTGCGGTGACGCAGGCCGATGTCCAGCGCGTGGCCCGGCAGTACGTCGATCCGGACAAGCTGACGATCGTGCTCGTCGGCGATCGGAAGGTGATCGAGCCGGCGATCCGCGCGATCAAGCCCGGCGAGATCGTCACGCGAGACATCCGCGACGTCCTCGGCGCACCGCCCACCCCCTGACACGAGCGGCAGTCGAGCGACTGCGAGACGGGGCGCGCCGTGAGGCGCGCCCCGTCGCCGTTCTGGCGCGAGAGGTGCGAGGTCTCGCGCGCCTGCCCGGTACCCCGGGCCAGCTCACCGATGCACCTTACTTCCATGCAGATACCCATCGAGACGTTCAAGCTCGACAACGGGCTGTTCGTCACACTCTCCGAAGATCACACGGCCCCGCTCGTCGCGGTGAACCTCTGGTACCATGTCGGCTCGGCGAACGAGCGGGCCGGCCGCACGGGGTTCGCGCACCTGTTCGAGCACATGCTGTTTCAAGGATCGGCGAGCGTAGCCGCCAACGAGCACTTCGAGCTGGTGCAGCGCGCGGGCGGCACGCTCAACGGCTCCACATGGCTCGACCGGACGAACTACTTCGAGACGGTCCCGTCGAACCAGCTCGAGCTCGCGCTGTGGCTCGAGGCGAACCGGATGGGCTATCTGCTTCCGGCGATGACGCAGCAGAAGCTCGACACCCAGCGCGACGTCGTACAGAACGAGCGGCGCTGGTCGATGGACAACCAGCCATACGGCTCCTGGTGGGAGCGGCTACCCGCGCTCTGCTTCCCACCGAGCCATCCCTTCCACCACTCGCTCATCGGCTCGATGAGCGACCTCGATGCCGCGAGCCTCGAGGACATCCAGGAGTTCTTCGCGACCTACTACACGCCCGACAACGCGGTACTCTCGATCGCCGGCGACTTCGACCGCAGTGAGGCGCGCCGAATGGTCGAGCGGCACTTTGCACCGATCCCGCGCGGACGCGGCAAGCCGCCGCTGCCCGACATGACGTTGCCGTCCACGCTCGGCGGCCCGCTACGCGAGGTCGTGCCGGACGACGTCGTGCTCCCGCGGCTGTTCCTCGCCTTCCGCTCCCCGGTGTTCGGCAGCGGCGACTACTACGCCGCGAGCGTCTGCGGAGCCATTCTCGGACTCCGGAAGGGCAGCCGTCTGCACCGGCGACTCGTCCGTGAGCAGCAGCTCGCGGCGGAGGCGCAATCGTTCACCTACGATCTCACGAAGGGGAGCGACCTGCTAGTACTCGACGTCACGGGACGCCCCGAGACGTCGTCGGAGGAGCTCGAGCGCGCCGTGCACGATGAGGTCGATCGCCTGCGCAACGACGGCGTGACCGCGGACGAGGTGGCGCGCGCGGTTACGCTCATCGAGACGGACCTCATCGTCTCGCTGCAGTCGGCCGGCGACCGCGCCGACAAGCTGTCGCTGTTCGCGACGTACTTCGGCGACCCGTCACTCGTGAACGTGCAGGCCTCGCGCTACCGCGAGGTCACGCCCGAGCGAGTGAACGCGTTCGCTCGCGCGAGGCTCGGCGCGGATAATCGAGCGAGCCTGCTGTACGTCCCACGCGACGCAGAGGCGGCGCCCGCGACAAGCGAACTCGAAGAGGCGGGCGCACGATGACGGAGACGGCCCTGCGAGCAAACGTACCCACGCCGCGGCCCACGCCGACAGCGCCGAGAAGCTATCGGTTTCCAGCGTTCGAGCGAGTCACGCTGCCGAACGGCATGCGGCTCGTGGTCGCGCCGGTACCGAAGCTTCCGCTCGTCTCGGTCACCGCCATCATCGACGCAGGCGCTGCGACGGAGCGTGAGGGAGAGCATGGTGTGGCCGCACTCACAGCGCAGTTGCTGCTCGAAGGCGCCGCGGGACTCGATGGCGCCGCGCTCACCGATCGGTTCGAGCGGATCGGCACGGCAGTCGATGCGCACGCCGACTGGGATGCGGCTACGGTCTCGCTGACGGTCCTGGCCGAGCGGCTTCCCGAAGCGCTCGCACTGGCACGCGACCTTCTGCGCGCGCCGGAGTTCCCGGAGCGTGAGGTCGCGCGCCTGAAGGAGGAGCGATTGGCCGAGCTGCTGCAGCTGCGCGCCGAGCCGGGCTCACTGGCCGACGAGCAATTCGCGCGCGCCGTATACGCGCCTACTGCCCGTTATGCCGCACCAGCGGCAGGCGACTCGGCCAGTGTGCGAGCACTGACGCGCGAGCTCGTGCGCGCCTTCTACACCGAGCGCTATCAGCCGTCGACGACGACACTGGTCTTCGCGGGAGACGTGACCGTCGAGCGCGCGACAGCGCTCGCGAACGAGCTATTCGGAGATTGGCGCGGTACGGCGTCGCCACCGACGCCTCGCGCCGTCGACGTCTCACCGAGCGCTCGCGTCGTACGCGTCGTGGCGAAGGCCGACGCACCGCAGTCGGAGATACGCGTCGGGCATGTCGGCCTGCCACGCCGACATCCCGACTACTTCGGCGCGACGGTCATGAACGCGGTGCTCGGCGGGCTCTTCTCATCGCGCATCAACCTGAATCTGCGCGAGGTGCACGGCTACACCTACGGTGCGTTCTCGGCGTTCGAATGGCGACGTGCCGCCGGGCCGTTCACGATCCACACGGCGGTGAAAAGCGACGTGACCGGCGCGGCCGTGCGCGAGATCCTGCACGAGATCGAGCGCATGCGCAGCGCAGCGATCGGCACGGACGAGCTCACGCTCGCGACGAGCTATCTCGACGGCGTCTTCCCGATCCGCTACGAGACGACCGCGGCGATCGCGACGGCGTTGTCCAACCTCGTGATCCACGAGCTGCCGGACGATTTCTATGACGAGTATCGCAGGCGAGTGCGGAACGTGACGACGGAGGACGTTCTGAACGCAGCCCAACGGCATCTGCATCCCGAGCAGCTTCGGATCGTGGTCGTCGGCGACCCCGCAGTGATCGCCGGGCCACTGGCCGAAATCCACGGTGGAAGCGTGGAGATCGTCACGGCAGACGGCGCGGAGGTCGCCGCGTGACCAAGAAGAAGAAGACCCCAACCGTGGTCACCTCGGCCGAGCTCGAATCGAAGCCGCCGGGCAAGAAGTCCGATGCTCAGGTGAGCAGCGAGCGCATCCACTCAGGCAAGATCGTAAAGCTCGACCGAGATCGCGTACGCTACCCAGACGGAAGTGAAGGCGAGCTCGACATCGTGCGCCATTCAGGGGCATCGGCGGTGGTACCCTTCCTCTCTGATCCTGAAGGAGAAGATCCGCAGGTTTTGCTGCTTCGACAGTATCGCTACGCCGCCGACGGCTACCTCTACGAGCTTCCAGCCGGCCGGCTCGACCCGGGAGAATCACCAGCCGAATGTGCCGCCCGCGAATTGAAGGAAGAGACCGGCTGCACGGCGGCGAAGATCGAGCCGCTCATCACGATGGTAACGACGCCGGGATTCACCGATGAGCGCATTCATCTCTTCATGGCGACCGACCTGACCCATGGGCAGGCGGCACGTGAGCCCGATGAGTTCGCCGACGTGGTCGTGATGCGTCTCTCCGAAGCGCTCGAACTGATCCAGCGGGGCGAGATCCCCGACGGGAAGACCGCCCTGGGGCTACTCTACGTCGCTGGCTTCAAGACTGGATGAGTCCGGTAGGGAACCAAGCTCTGCCGATCTGGTAAAAGTCATTGCCAACGGGCGACAACCGGATGCCCTGATTGAGTGTCAAAAGTGGACACTCGATCGGGGCATTCGCACACAGTGTACTGAAAAGTGGACGGCCGGATTGATCCGAGTCCTGGGCAGGCTTCGACACCGAGGGAATAAATCGTTGCAGTACAAGGTCTTACAGGATGGGCCACCATGGGCGGTGGTGGGCATGGCCCCTGCCTTAGTAGGGGCACGAAGAGCAACGACACGAGAGCTCGATCAGGTTCGTCGGAGCAATCCTTTCGCAGGGCTTGGGGGATAAGACAAATGGCTGACATCGCAATGAAGCGGGTCGCCCAACGTGGGCCGACGATCCGTGAGCAATTGAAGGAGATGGACGACGCAGACGTCGTCGCATCATTCCTCGAGGGGGAGGAGCGCGCGTTCCAGGAGCTGGTGGAACGGTATCAGACGCGCCTGCTGAACTTCATCTACCGCACGATCGGGGATCGCGAGAAGGCGGAAGACCTGGTGCAGGAGGTGTTCATCCGGGTGTACCGGCATTTGCACCGCTTCGACCGGTCCAAGAAGTTCTCGACGTGGGCGTATACGATCGCGTCCAACCTGGCCAAGAACGAATTGCGGAACCGCTCGCGGAACCCGCTCGTGCTCTTCCAGACGATGAAGGGCAACTGGGAGGACGAGGATCGCCCGCTGCAGTTCGAGGATACGACGGCGCGCCCGGACGACCTCTACCGGAAGCGGCATTTGCGGGAGCTGGTGGCGGAGACAGTGGCGAAGCTGCCGGCACACCATCGGGAAGTGTTCGTCCTTCGCGAGCTCGAGGGCAAGTCGTACGAGGAGATCGCGGAGATCACGGACTGCAACCTCGGCACGGTCAAGTCACGCCTGAACCGCGCGCGCAACGCTTTCGCCGAGATCATCGAGCCCTGGGTGGATTAAGACGGTGAGTGGGTGAGTTGGATCGCTGGTTAGTGGGGCCTTCCGGGGGCGGGGGGCCCCCCGTTCGTATTGTGCCTGGACGTGCCCGCTGCTCGGGAACAGCCCCTGGTCCCGCGGGTACCGAACGCACATCATCACTGACCTGCCACCCAACCCATCGCGCCGCATGAATTGTCGGGAGTTTCGACGCAAGCACGACGCCTACGTCGACGACACCTTGAGTGGAGTGGACATCGAGGCGATGGGGCGGCATCTGCGCTTTTGCGCCGAGTGTGCCGCACTCGACACGCGGATCCGGCGATCGCTGTTGGTCGCGCACAATCTGCCGAGGATCGAGCCCTCGGCAGCGTTCGCCGAGCGGCTTCAGATGCGCCTCGCGCACGAGCGCGCACTCAAGATGGCGGGGCAGCACGACGACGTCGGCACGATGATGGGAATGATGACGCGCCACCGGAGCACGTTCTCGACGGGAACATACGTGGCGCTTGCCGCAGGGATCGCGATGGCCGCAGGCCTGACGCTGAGCGTCATGCTCGCGGGTGATGGGGACTCCACGATCCGCCTGGCGCCGGTAGTGGCTTCCGCGCCCGAGCCGGAGCCTTCACCACTCGCCACGTCGGCGATGGTGGCTTCGATGCCGGCGGGCATGCCGATCTGGCCCGTGGTCTACGTGGCGCAACGCGCACCCTGGCACCTGGCGAGCGACGTCAGGGGGCGCTGACGCCCCACCCCGCGAACCGCGCCCTGACGGCGCGTTCGCGACCCGCACGATCCGGCCTATATTTCCCCCATGGCATCCGCAGGGGAGAAAGCGCTTCACGCCGCCCTCAAGAAGCGCGTCTTCGATCCGGTTTACTACCTGTTCGGTGAAGACGACTTCCTGAAGGAACAGGCAGCGCGCGATGTCATCGCTGCCGCCGCCGATCCCGCCACGCGCGACTTCAACCTCGAGATTCGCCGGGCGAACGAGCTCGATGCGGAGAGCCTGGATGCACTGCTCAGCACTCCGCCGATGCTGGCCGAGCGACGCGTCGTCGTGCTGCGTGACGTCGACAAGATGAAGAAGGGCGTTCGGGTGCTGCTCGATCGCTACCTGACGCGGCCCGCCCAAGATACTGTCCTGGTGCTCGTCGCGCCGAGCGGCGCGAAGGCGGACAAGACGCTGAGCGAGCGCGCCATCGCGGTGGAGTTCGCGCCACTCACCGGCGATCGCCTGCCGCGCTGGGTCACGTATCATGCGCAGCACGCCCTGTCGCGCACGATGACCCCCGAGGCCGTGACGCTGCTCCTCGAGGCCGTGGGCGGCGATCTCGCGCAGCTCGCCGTGGAGCTGGAGAAGCTCGCCAGCTACGCGCCCGAAACGATCGACGAGCGTGCCGTCGCCGCCGTGGTGGGCGTCCGGCGTGGCGAATCGCTCGGCGATCTGCTCGATGCAGTCGCCGCGAAGGACGTGAACACCGCGCTGGGACTGATCCCGATCGTCCTGCAGCTCCCCAAGACTACCGCGGTATCGATCGTCATGGCGATGACGGTGCAGACCTTGGCACTCGGCTACGGAGAAGCGTCGCTCGCCTCCGGAACGTCGCCGCGAGGTCTGTTCAACGAGCTGATGGCCCTCCTCAAGGACACGGGCGCGTTTCCGCACCGACCATGGGGCGAGGCGGTGAACGCATGGACGAAGCACGCCGCGCACTGGACCGCCGTGGAGATCGACGCGGCGTTGCGCGCGTTGCTCGCCGCCGACGCCGCCCTCAAGGAAACGCGCCTTTCTTCGCCCGAACAACTGCTCACGACGCTGGTTCTCGCCCTCTGCGGCCGCTCGTCGCGCCGCGCGGCCTGAGCGCCGCGAGCCAACTTCCACGACCGATGCGCCGTCTCGCCTGCACCACGATCCTTGCACTGGCCGCCGCCGTGAGCCTTCCCAGCACCGGCGGCGCACAGAGCACGTCCGCACCTCGTCCTCCGCTGCCGGCGGCTGATTCCATCTTCAAGCGCGCGCGCCGTCTCGTCGCCGACGGTGACGGCGCCGCCGGCCGCGCACTCGTCGACTCGATGCTGCGCGCCGCGCAGGAAGGGACAGCCGCGTACGGCGACGCGCTCTTCTGGCGCGGCGCGCTGGCGGAGACCGCCGCCGACGCGGAACGCGACTATCGCCAGGTGATCGTGGAGTATCCGCTCTCGCCGTACGCCGACGACGCGCTGCTCTCGCTCGCCGAGCTCGAACAGGCGCGCGGCGATCGGGCGGCGGCATACCAACATCTGCAGCGGTTCGTGCGCGAGCATCCCCCGGGTCCGTCGCGCGCCCGCGCCGGCCTCGCCGCGGCGCGGCTCGCGTTCGAGCAACGCGACGTCCCGCGCGGCTGCGCGATGATCAACGACGCGCGTCTCTCCGCGGGCACGAGCGACGTCGAGCTGCGCAACCAGATCGAATATCACGGTTCGCGGTGTCCTGCGACGAGAGCGTCGGCATCGGCGCCGGCCGCATCGACGTCAGGCGCCAGGCCTCCAACCGCGAGTGCGAGCCCGCCGCCGACGTCCACCATCGCAGCGTCGGGCACGCGTCCGGCGACGGCGAACGCGCCGAGCAACGCGCCGAGCAGTCGATCGACGAGCGTGCCGACCACCGCATCGCGCGCCGACACCATGGTGTCGACGTCGGCGCCGGCGTCGGCGCCGACGGCTGTGTCGAAGAACGAATCCACTGCGAAGGACCCTGTCGCGAAAGAGCCCGCCGGAAACTCGTCGGCGCCGCGCGGCATCTGGACCATTCAGCTCGCGGCGTACAATACCCGGCCCGACGCGGAGCAGCTCGTTCGCAAACTCGCCGCGCGTGGGGTGAAGGCCCGCATCAGTGGTGACGCGAAGCCATTTCGCGTGCGCCTCGACTACTACCAGACTCGCGAGCAGGCGGCAGCGCGCGTCGCGGAGCTCAAGCGGCGCGGGATCGTCGGGTTCGTGACCGACGAGCCGAGAGCGACGGGAGCTGCCCGTCCGTGAGTGGTGCCGTCGCGACGCCGCTGATGCAACAGTACCGGGAGATCAAGGCGCGTCACCAGAGCGCGATCCTGTTCTTCCGGATGGGCGACTTCTACGAGATGTTCTACGAAGACGCCGAGACGGCGGCGCGCGTACTCGGCCTCACGCTCACCTCGCGCAACAACGGAGGTGCGGCCGAAGTGCCACTCGCCGGCGTGCCCGTGCGCGCGGGTCAGGATTACCTGCGCCGGCTCGTGCAGCAGGGCTACCGCGTCGCCATCTGCGAGCAGGTCGAAGATCCCAAGGTGGCCAAGGGGATCGTACGGCGCGAGGTGGTGGAGACGGTGTCACCGGGCGTCGCATTCGCCGACGAACTGCTCGATGGCGCGCGCAACAACTTCATCGCCGCGATCGGCCAATCGACGCGAGGCGACGACGGCCGATCAATGGCGGGCCTTGCCGCCGCCGACGTCTCCACGGGCGAGCTGCGCCTCTCGGTGGTGCCGCGCGACGAGCTCGACGCGTTGCTGGCGCGGATCGCACCGCGCGAGCTGCTCGTCCCTCGCGGCGGCGACGTGCTGCCCCGCACCGCGACGCTCGACGGTGCGCTCGTGACGGAGCGCGACGCGTGGGAGTTCGACGATGCGATGGCGCGCGAGGATCTCGCGCGCCAGTTCGGCGTGCAGGGTCTCGATGGCCTGGGGCTTGAGGCGCGCGACACGCCAGCCGTCGGCGCGGCGGGTGCGCTGCTGCGCTATCTGAAGGAGCTCCAACCGACGGGCGTGCCGCACCTCGCGCGGCCACAGATCGAGCGCACGGGAGGTGCGATGCCGCTCGACGAGATGACGCGCCGCAACCTCGAGCTGGTGGAGTCGCTGCGTGGTGGCAGCAGCGAGGGGACACTGCTCGCCGTGCTCGACCGAACGATGACACCAATGGGCGCGCGGCTGCTGCGCCAGTGGCTGCTCGCGCCGCTCGTGGACCGCGCGGCGATCGACGCGCGACTCGATGCCGTGGAGGCGCTCGTCCGCGAGGCAAGCGCGCGCGACGCGTTGCGCACGGCGCTGGACGGCGTGCGCGACGTCGAGCGGCTGGGCGGGAAGGCCGCTGCCGGCCGGGCCACTCCGCGCGAACTCGCGGCACTCGGCGCCTCGCTGGCACGGCTGCCCGACGTGGAGCACGCGACGCGGCCACTCGCCGCCGCGGGGGCGATCGGCGCGCTGATGACGCGCTGGGACGGCTGTGCCGAGATGGCGACCCAGGTGCTCGACACGCTGGTGGACCGTCCGCCGCTGCAACTTGGCGACGAGGCGACGATCGCGCCGGGCGTCGACAACGAGCTCGATGCGTTACGCGCGCTGCGCGACGGTGGGAAGGACGCAATCGCGCGCATCCAGGCGGAGGAGCGCTCACGCACGGGGATCGCGTCGCTCAAGGTCGGCTACAACAAGGTGTTCGGCTACTTCATCGAGATCAGCAACGCGAACCAGCACCTCGTTCCCGCCGACTATCAGCGGCGACAGACACTCACTGGCGGTGAGCGGTACGTCACGCCCGCACTCAAGGAATACGAGGAGAAGATCCTCACGGCGGCCGAGCGGATCGAGGCCCGTGAGCGCGAGCTGTTCGATGAGCTGCGCGCGGCCGTCGGACGCGAGATCGCGCGCATCCAATGCGCGGCGCGGATCGTGGCCGAGCTCGACGTGCTGGCTGGGCTGGCGGACGTCGCGGCGCGGGAGGGGTACGCGCGCCCGACGATGACGGACGACTTCGATCTGCAGATCGTCGCGGGACGACATCCAGTGGTCGAGCGGATGATGCCCCGCGACAAGTTCATTCCCAACGACGTTCGGCTCACCGGGGACGAGCGGCTGCTCATCCTCACCGGACCAAACATGGCGGGGAAAAG